>JBDSAB010000363.1:0-30956 GCA_039922395.1 Caldimonas sp. | reverse complement strand
CCCGACGGCAAGATCCGGATCCCGCTGAACGAGGAGTCGTCGAAGGGCGCCGGGCAGATCGAGGAGTTCCTGATGAAGTTCAACGGCGAAGGCATCCAGCACATCGCCCTCCTGACCGACGACATCCTGGCGACGATCGACAAGCTGTCGATGGCGGGCGTCCCGCTGATGACGGCGCCCAACGAGATCTACTACGAGATGCTGGAGCAGCGGGTGCCGGGCCACGGGCAGCCGGTGGCGGAGCTGCAGACGCGCGGGATCCTGCTCGACGGCAGCACCGAGAACGGACAGCCGCGCCTCTTGCTGCAGATCTTCTCGCAGACGGTGCTCGGGCCGGTGTTCTTCGAGTTCATCCAGAGGAAGGGCGACGACGGCTTCGGTGAGGGCAACTTCAAGGCGCTGTTCCAGTCGATCGAGCGCGATCAGGTCAAGCGCGGCGTGCTCGCGGTCGAATAGCCAGCCACGCGCGGCTCGACAGCGCGGCAGTCGAGTAGGCTAGACAGCAGGCACGGCGCATCGAACGCCGGCCTCCATTGACAAGGAGACGCTCACGATGAAGGGCTACCAGTCCGGCTTCGGCAACGAATTCGCGACCGAGGCGCTCGAAGGCGCGCTGCCGGTCGGCCGCAACTCGCCGCAGCGCTGCCCGTACGGCCTGTATGCCGAGCAGCTGAGCGGCACCGCGTTCACCGCGCCGCGTGCCGACAACCGGCGCACCTGGCTCTACCGCATCCGCCCGTCGGCGATGCACACGCCGTTCGAGCGCATCGGCGCCGGGCGCATCGTCAGCGATTTCGGCGAGGTGCCGACGCCGCCGAATCAGCTGCGCTGGAACCCGCTGCCGCTGCCGTCGACGCCGACCGACTTCGTCGACGGCCTGGTCACGATGGCCGGCAACGGCGACCCGCATGCGCAAGCCGGCACGGCGATCCACCTCTACACGGCGAACCAGTCGATGCAGCGGCGCGTCTTCTACAGCGCCGACGGCGAGCTGCTGATCGTGCCGCAGCTCGGGCGCCATCGCTTCGTCACCGAGCTCGGCGTGATCGACGCCGAGCCGCAGGAGATCGTCGTGATCCCGCGCGGCGTGCGCTTTCGGGTCGAGCTGCCCGACGGCAGCGCGCGCGGCTATGTCTGCGAGAACCAGGGCGCACCGTTCAAGCTGCCCGACCTCGGCCCGATCGGCTCGAACGGCCTCGCCAACCCACGCGACTTCCTGACCCCGGTCGCGGCCTACGAGGACATCGACGAGCCGCACCAGCTTGTCGCGAAGTTCATGGGCCACCTGTGGTCGGCGCAGGTCAACCATTCGCCGATGGACGTGGTCGCGTGGCACGGCAACCACGCGCCGTACAAGTACGACCTGCGCCGCTTCAATGCGATCGGCTCGATCAGCCACGACCACCCGGACCCGTCTATCTTTCTCGTGCTGCACAGCGCGTCCGACACTGCCGGCGTCAGCAGCATCGACTTCGTGATCTTCCCGCCGCGCATCCTGGTGATGCAGGACACGTTCCGGCCGCCCTGGTTCCATCGCAACATCGCGAGCGAGTTCATGGGCCTGATCCACGGCGCGTACGACGCCAAGGCCGAGGGCTTCTCGCCGGGCGGCGCGAGCCTGCACAACAGCATGACCGGCCACGGCCCCGATGCCGAGACGTTCGAGAAGGCGAGCGCCGCCGACCTCTCGAAGCCGCACGTCATCAGCGACACGATGGCGTTCATGTTCGAGACCCGCTTCGTGCTGCGGCCGACCCGTCACGCACTCGAATCGGCGCAGCTGCAGGACGACTACTACCGCTGCTGGCAGGGCCTGAAGAAGCACTTCGATCCGAGGAAGCCATGACCGTCACGCTCGACACGACGCACGACCCGCTGCTGCGCAGCTGGCTCGAATCGGCCAACGATCCGGCGTGCGACTTCCCGATCCAGAACCTGCCGTTCGGGCGCTTCCGGCGTGCCGACGACATGGACTGGCGGATCGGCGTCGCGATCGGCGACCAGGTCCTCGACCTGCGCCGCGCGAAGCTGATCGACACGTACCAGATGAACCGGCTGATGCAGCTCACCGCTGAGCCGCGGCGCGCGCTGCGCCAGGCGATCTCGGCCGGGTTGCGGCATGGCAGCGCACAGGAGGCGACTTTCCGCGCTGCGCTCGTGCCGCAGTCGAGCGTCGAGATGGGCGTCCCGTGCGAGATCGGCGACTACACCGACTTCTACACCAGCATCCACCACGCGACCACGGTCGGCAAGCAGTTCCGCCCCGACAACCCGCTGCTGCCGAACTACAAGTGGGTGCCGATCGGCTACCACGGCCGGGTCTCGTCGATTGGGGTCGGACACGCCGGCACCGGCCACACGTTCCGCCGTCCGCACGGGCAGCTCAAGGCAGCCGACGTCGAGGCACCCGTGCTCGCGCCGAGCCGGCGCATGGACTACGAGCTCGAGCTCGGCGTCTTCGTCGGCCGCCGCAATGCACTCGGCGAGCCGGTGGCCCTCGCCGATGCAGAGGAGCACGTGTTCGGCCTCGCGCTCTTCAACGACTGGAGCGCACGCGACATCCAGGCGTGGGAATATCAGCCGCTCGGCCCGTTCCTGTCGAAGAGCTTCGCGAGCACCCTGTCGCCGTGGATCGTCACGCTCGATGCATTGGCCCCGTTCCGGACCGCCTACCGCCGGCCGCCGGACGACCCCGCACCACTGTCTTACCTCGACTCGGCGGACAACCGCGAGCAAGGCGCGTTCGACATCGAGCTCGAGGTCTGGTTGCAGACCGAGAAGATGCGCACTGCCGGCCATGCCGGCGACCGGCTGGCCCGCTCGAACTACCGCGAGGCCTATTGGACCGTCGCGCAGCTCGTCGCGCACCACACGGTGAACGGCTGCAACCTGCGCGAAGGCGACCTGTTCGGCTCGGGCACGTTGTCCGGCCCGAACCCGGAAGAAGGCGGCTCGCTGCTCGAGCTGTCGCAGGGCGGCAAGCGGCCGATCCCGCTCACCAATGGCGAGACACGCACGTTCTTAGAAAACGGCGACACGGTGATCCTGCGCGGCTGGTGCCAACGCGACGGCGCACGCCGCATCGGCTTCGGCGAGTGCCGCGGCACGATGCTGGCGGCACGCGCAAGCTGAGCCCGGCCGCATGGGCCGGCCCGTCCGCCCGATGATCGATGCGCTGCTCGACGGGCAGCGCGACAAGATCGTTTCGGCGGCCGATGCGGTGCGCCTGATCCGGCCCGGCGACACCGTCGCGACCGGCGGCTTCGTCGGCATCGGCTTTGCCGAAGCGATCGCGGTCGCGCTCGAGCGGCTGCACCTGAAGAGCGACCCGGCGCAAGCCGCGGCCGATCGGCCGAGCGGCCTGACGTTGCTTTATGCCGGTGGCCAGGGCGACGGCAAGCTGCGCGGCCTGAATCACCTCGCTCACGCGGGCCTGATCAAGCGCGCGATCGGCGGCCACTGGGGCCTCGTGCCGAAGCTGCAGCAGCTCGCGGTGACGAACCAGATCGAGGCCTACAACCTGCCGCAAGGCGTGATCGCACACCTGTTTCGCGACATCGCCGCCGGCCGGCCCGGGCACCTGAGCCGGATCGGCCTCGGCACCTTCGTCGATCCGCGGCACGGCGGCGGCAAGCTCAATGCACGCACCACCGAAGACCTGGTGTCGCTGCTGACGATCGAGGGCCAGGAGTACCTGTTCTACCGGTCGGTCCCGGTCGACGTCGCGCTGATCCGCGGCACCACCGCCGACCCCGACGGCAACATCACGATGGAACGCGAGGCGCTGACCCTGGAGACGCTGTCGATCGCGATGGCGGCGCACAACGGCGGCGGCCTCGTGATCGCCCAGGTCGAGCGCATTGCGGCGCGCGGCGCACTGAGCTCTCGCCAGGTGCGAATCCCCGGCATCCTGGTCGACTGCGTCGTCGTCGCCGACGCCGAGCACCACCAGCAGACCTTTGCGACCGCCTACAGCGCCGCCTATGCGGGCGAGATGCGGGTGCCGGCCGACAGCTTCGAGCCGGCGCCGCTCGACGTGCGCAAGGTCATCGCCCGACGCGCCGCGATGGAGCTGCGCGCGAACAGCGTCGTCAACCTCGGCATCGGCATGCCGGAAGGCGTCGCCGCGGTAGCGGCCGAAGAAGGCATCCACGATCTGTTCACGCTGACCGCGGAGCCCGGCGTGATCGGCGGCATCCCGGCCGGCGGCCTGAACTTCGGCGCCGCGATCAACGCGCAGGCGGTGATCGACCAGCCGTACCAGTTCGACTTCTACGACGGCGGCGGGCTCGACATCGCAGTGCTCGGTCTCGCCGAAGCCGATGTCGAGGGCAACGTCAACGTCTCGAAGTTCGGACCGCGCCTGGCCGGCGCCGGCGGCTTCATCAACATCAGCCAGAGCGCGAAGAAGGTGGTGTTCGCCGGCACCTTCCTGTCGGGCGCCTGCGACATCGCGGTCGCGGAAGGCAGCCTGCACATCCGCAACGACGGACGGCACCGCAAGTTCGTTGCTGCGGTCGAGCACCGCACGTTCGCCGGCGACTATGCGCTGCGCAACGGCCAGCAGGTCCTCTATGTCACCGAACGCTGCGTGCTCGAGCTGCGCACCGGCGGCCTCGTGCTGATCGAGATCGCGCCCGGCGTCGACCTCGAGCGCGACGTGCTCGCGCACATGGGCTTCCGGCCACAGATCGAAGGCCCGGTCCGGATGGACGCGCGCATCTTCCGCACGGACACGATGGGCTTGCGCAAGCATCTCGTCGGACTCCCCTTCGACGCGCGCTTCGCGTACGACGCCGACCGCAACGTGCTGTACCTGAACTTCGAGCACCTCGAGGTCAAGACGCCGCAGAGGGTCGATGCGATCCTCGCGAAGGTGCGTGCGATCTGCGAGCCGCTCGGCCGCCGCGTCCATGCGGTCGTCAACTACGAAGGCTTCCACATCGACCGCGACGTCGAGGAGCGTTACGCCGAGATGGCGACCGAGGCGGTCAGCCGCCACTACGAATCGGTGACGCGGTTCACCACCAGCGCCTTCCTGCGCGCCAAGCTCGGCGAGGCGCTCGCCAGTCGCAAGCTCGCGCCGCACATCTTCGAGACCGAAGCGGAGGCACTGGCCCATTCGCGCCGGCTTCGGCAAGGCCCGGCACCGACCCAGGACTGAGCCGAAAGAGGCCGTCCTGCGGCCACAGCGACCTGCGCGGCGACAACGGAGCGCGATCCAGGCATCGCGGGCGCCGAACTTGCCAGCACGAGGGTTCGAACCTGATCAGGGCTGTCGAATTGCCGGATCCGGCCTCTTTTTGGCGGATGGCGGGCGGAACGCCACCCGCCGAACCGGATCGAATCACGACGCGACCGGCCCGCCACTCAAGCGCCCCGGTCCGCGCGAAGAAGAGGAGAAACCACTTGGACAAGAAACTGCACCAACTTGAAACATTCAGTGCCCGCGGCAGCGACGGTAGGACCTACACCGTGCGTGGCTACGAGCACCTTGCCCGCCTCGAGACGATGGGCGATCCGCATGGCCTCTGGGAGCCGACCGGTGAGGCCGAGTACAAGCTCGACGACGGCCGCCCGGTGCGCGTCGACAGGAACGGCGACATGACCGTGATCGGCACCGACCTGACGCTCCGACGATAGGTCGCGCGCCGGCGCGATGCCGGCCGGTTCGATCCGAGAAAAGGCCGGTATCGACCGTCTTCTTCGAGCGATCGGCATCAGCCCCGGCGACTCACAGTCGCCCGGGTGAAGCTCTCCCTCCGTGCCAAGGCGACGCTGCTGACCAGCGCGCTCGTCGTTGCGACGCTGGCGGCCGTCGGCGGGGCCGCGCATCGCGAGATCGAATCCGGTCGGCTCGGGCTGCTCCAGCAGCGCCAGGACGCTGCGACGGCATCGATCGCGGCCCAGCTCGGTGCCGGTCTGGAACGCCACGTCGGACGGCTCGAGACGGCAGCCGCACGGATCGGCGCGACCGCCATCGACGACCCGGCTCGCGGGCGGCGTGCGCTGCGCGATCTGTCGCTCGCGGCCACCGGGTTCGAGTCCGTTCGATACCTGCCGGCGTCAGCAGACCTTGCCGATCCCGCGGCAGCCCGTAGCGCCGAATCGCGCCGTTCGGACAGCGTTTCCGCAAGCCGACCGCTGCGGACGACGATCTCGCGGCCGACTGCGGCGGAGAACAGCCGCGCCGTCCAGGTGACCGTCGCGGCACCGGTGCGCGACCGCGCCGGCCACTTGCTGGGCACGCTCGCCGGCACCTTGAACCTGGATCGGAGCGACGTGTCCGGCCCGATCGCCGCGGCCGCCACGAGCCATCCATCGGGCACCCGCATCGAAGTCGCAACGACCGGCCCATCACCGATCGTCGTGATGCATCCCGACCGCAGCCGCTTGCTCGCGCGCGCCTCCGGCGTCGACTCTGTTTCAGCTGCCGATGCCGGCACGATCACCGCGCGCAGCGCGATCCGCGGCACCGACTGGGAGGTGCGCACGACCGCACCGGCCGGTGACGTGCTGGCCGGCATCGCCGCCGCGCAACGCCAGCTGTGGGCCACGCTGTGCGCGCTGGCGCTGCTGCTCTGCGGCCTTGGTGCGTGGGCGATGCAGCGTCTGCTGCGTCCGCTCCAGACCCTGAGCGCAACGATGCGCGAGGCCCGGCGGGCCCCTGAAGCGAGCGGCGTGGCGGCAGCCGGCGTTGCGACCGATTCCGACGACGAACGTGGTGCGCTGGCGCGCGAGTTCGAGGCGCTGCACGCCGAACTGCAGGCGCATCGCAACGAGCTCGGTGCGCTCCGGGCGGCCTCGCCGCTCGCACTGCAACGCCAGGCCGCGACCTTGCGCTCGATCACCGAGGCGATACCCGCGATCGTCGTCGTCGTCGATGCCGAGGGCCGCTACCGCTTCGTCAACAGCGCGTTCGAGCACTGGTACGGCACGCCACGCGAACGCATCATCGGCTGCACGCTGCCGCAGGTGCTCGGCCCGCTCGAGTACGAGAAGACGCGCGAATGGAGCGACCGCGCGCTGGCCGGCGAGACCGTCCATTTCGAGCGCCGCTACCAGCACGCCGACGGCATCCAGAACCTCGCGATCAGCTACATCCCGCTGCTTCTCGACAACGGCCAGGCCGACGGCTTCGTCGGCGTCTCGCAGGACATCACGCACCATCGGCAGGAACAGGGGCGGCTGCGCCAGCTGGCCCAGCGCGACGGCCTGACCGGCCTGCTGAACCGGGCCGGCTTCGAGGAACACCTCGAGCGCTGCCTCGACGACGGCGAAGGCGACGGCCTCGCACTGCTGTACATCGACCTCGATCACTTCAAGCCGGTCAACGACGAGTTCGGCCATCCGGTCGGCGACCGCGTGCTGCAGGACTTTGCGGCCCGCCTGCGCGAAGCGGTTCGGCCGACCGACGTCTCGGCCCGCCTCGGCGGCGACGAATTCGCCGTGGTCCTGAAAGGCGTGCGTGACCTGGCAAACGCGAACCGGGTCGCCGACAAGATCGTCGCCGCGGCGCGCGCACCGTTCGAGGTCGACGGCAAGACCTTGCACATCGGCGCGAGCGTCGGCGTCGCCTTCGGGATCCAGCCGGGCACGGGCTGGCGCGACCTCGTCAGCCACGCCGACACGCTGCTGTACGAAGCGAAGAAGGCCGGGCGGGGGCAACGGGCGAGCGCGCTGCACTAGCGGCGGCGGACCCGAGGCGACGCGGTCGTCTCCGCACGACCGGAGCCCCGCTCCTCCGATTGCCCGACGAAGCCTCGCGTTCAGAGCTCGACCGTCTCCCTGAACTCCGGCACCGTGCACGGCCATCGGTGCCGTTCCTCGATGGCCTGTCGCAGCGCATCCGCGGCAATGGGCTCACCGTGGGTCACGAAGATGCGGCGCGGCGCGCTCGGCAGTGCGCCTGTCCAGTGCAACAGCCCGTCGCGATCGGCGTGCGCCGACATCGCATCGAGGCCGACCACCTCGGCACGGATCGGCACATGCTGTCCGTGGATCTTGACGGTCGGTGCACCGCCGACCATCGCCGCGCCGCGCGTGCCGGATGCCGTCGCTACCCGTCGAGAGCCGCAACACCGGCGTCATCCCTCAGGTCCGAGCGACACCTGCCTTGATCCATGACAAGAACGAGTTCGTGCCGGTCTCGATACTTCGACCGGAAGGTGACGTCATGAAGCCGACGCGCAGTTCCGGGGCGCTGGTCGCGCCTCTCACTCAAGAAAGCGTCGACCCATGCCCCGTGGAGCAGCGAAACGGATCGAGCCATCGGATGCGGGCCACGTCTTCGCGACAGACACCAGCGCGGGCGACGACCCGTCCCTTCGCGACGGCGAGGCCGTCGCCCGCGCGACGGGCGCGGACACGACGGACGGACTGACGGCGCCGGAAGCCGCGCGGCGGCTCGCGCGGGACGGCCCGAATGACCTGCGCCCTGCCCTGCGGCCACCGGCCTGGCGACGCGCCCTCGCGCAGTTCCAGGATCCGCTCGTCTACCTGCTGCTGGTCGCGGTCGGCGTGGCGTTCGCGGCCTGGCTGATTGAAGGCCGAAGCGGCTGGCCGATCGACGCCATCGTGATCTTGTCGATCGTGCTGATCAACGCGGCGCTCGGTCACCTGCAGCAGTCGCGGGCCGAGAACGCCGTGGCTGCCCTGTCGCGCCTGACGGCCGCCACATCGGCCGTGCAGCGCGACGGCCGTGAGCAGCGAGTGGCAAGTGCCGAGCTGGTGCGCGGCGATCTATTGCTGCTGCGCGAAGGCGACGCGGTGGGGGCCGATGCGCGGCTTCTGCGCGCATCGGCGCTGCGCGTGCTCGAAGCCTCGCTGACCGGCGAAAGCGACGCCGTCCTCAAGGATGCAACGACCTTGCCTGCGCCGACCGCGCTCGCCGACCGGGTCAACATGGTATTCAAAGGCACGGCCGTGGCCCAGGGAACCGGGGTTGCGGTGGTGACGGCCACGGGCTCGGGCACCGAGATCGGCGCGATCGCGGAGATGCTCGAGGCGACTCACGAGCCGCCCTCGCCGCTGCAACTCGAAATGGCGCGCATCGGTCGCATGCTCGGCGGGGCTGTCGTGATCATCGCTGTCGTCGTGGTCGGCACGATCCTGCTGCTGTCGGAAATTCGAGCCCCTTCGGACCTCATCGCCGTGCTGCTGCTCGGCGTATCGCTGGCCGTCGCCGCCGTGCCGGAAGGACTGCCGGCGATCCTGTCAGTGGTGCTCGCGCTCGGCGTCCAGCGCATGGCCAAGCGCCATGCGATCGTCAAGAACCTGTCGTCGGTCGAGACGCTCGGCTCGGCATCGGTCATCTGCACCGACAAGACCGGCACGCTGACACGCGCCGAGATGACGATCGAGCGCGTCGCGACCGCCTCGGGGACCAGTCGGGTGACGGGCATCGGCTATGCACCGGTCGGCCGCGTCGAGCACCAGGGGCTGGCGTTGACCGCCGGGCCGCTGCATGCGGAGCAAATCGTGACGCTGAGCGGCGGCAGCCTGGCAGGCAACGCCGATCTGCGTCGGTCCGAGCATGGCGAATGGCAGGTCCAGGGCGATCCCACCGAGATCGCCTTTCTGGTCGCTGAACGGAAGCTCGGAGCCACCGAGCGCCGCGAGCGCCGCTTCGAACGCGTCGGCGAGATTCCGTTCAGCTCCACCCGCAAGATGATGTCGACGATCGAGCGCGATCGCGAGCAGGGCGGCGCGTTCGTCGTCGTCACGAAGGGCGCGCCCGACATCGTGATGACGCGCTGCACCCGCGTTCGCGTTGGCATGGATGTCGTGCCGTTCGACGATGCCTTGCGAGCGCGCGCGGTGGCCGAAGTCAACGCGATGTCGGACGCGGCCTTGCGGACGCTCGCAGTCGCCTATCGGCCGATCGGTGCCGGCACCGTGCCGGATGCACACGAGGACCTGGAACGCGACCTGATCTTCGTCGGCACGGTCGGCATCATCGACCCGCCGCGCGAAGAGGCAGCCGCGGCGATTCGCGAAGCGCGAAAGGCCGGCATCCGCGTCATCATGATCACCGGCGACCACCCGCGGACGGCGGCGCGCATCGCCGCCGATCTCGGCATCGTGGCGTCCGGCTCGAGCGCGCTGACCGGCGCCGCGCTGGACGCACTGGACGACGCAGGATGGGCTCGCACGGTGCGCAGCGCGTCGGTCTATGCCCGCGTCGCGCCGGTCCACAAGCTGCGCATCGTCCGTGCACTGCAAATCGACGGGCAGGTCGTCGCGATGACGGGGGACGGCGTCAACGATGCGCCGGCCCTCAAGTCGGCCGACATCGGCATCGCGATGGGCATCACGGGCACCGAGGTCACGAAGGAAGCGTCTCGCATGATCCTCGCCGACGACAACTTCGCGACGATCGTCGACGCCGTCCGAGAGGGGCGCGGCGTCTTCGACAACATCCGCAAGTCTCTGCGCTATCTGCTGTCGTCCAACATGGGCGAGGTGCTGACGGTGTTTCTCGGCGTCGTCGGCGCCGGTGTCATCGGGCTACACGGCGTCGGGACCGGCGAGGCGCTGGTGCTGCCGCTCCTGGCCACGCAGATCCTCTGGATCAATCTGATCACCGACTCGGGCCCTGCACTCGCGATGGGCGTGGACCGGCCCAATCCGGACCTGATGGAGCGCCCGCCGCGCCGACCGACGGAGCGGGCCATCGACGCGCGGATGTGGCGCGGCGTCGTTGCCATCGGTCTGGTCATGGCGCTGGCGACCTTGCTGACGATCGACCTCCATCTGCCTGGCGGCCTGATCGAAGGCACGGACAGCCTCGACAGCGCACGAACCGCCGGCTTCACGGTGCTGGTCTTCGCGCAACTCTTCAACTGCTTCAATGCCCGCGCGGAAACGGACAGTGCCTTCACCGGCTTGTTCGGCAACCCGTGGCTGTGGGCGGCCGTGGCCTTGTCGATCGTGCTGCAGGTGGCCGTCGTCCACGTCGAACTTCTCAACACCGCCTTCGGCACCGTCCCGCTGAGCATGACGCAGTGGGCCGTGTGTGTGGCGATGGCCAGTGCCGTTCTGTGGTTCAGCGAGGTGCGCAAAGCCTGGTTGCGCTCCTGATCCGCTCTCGAAGGCCCGAGCACCGGGCCGGCCTGCTACTGCAACGTGGCCGGCACCGGCATCAGGCACTGCTGCACGAACTCGCCGAGCGCGCCGACTTCCGGGATGCTGATCTCGCGCCGGCCTTTCTCGGCGAACGCGATCAGCTTGCCGCGGGCCAGGCGCGACAGCGCACGGCTGACGGTCTCGAGCGTCAGGCCGAGGTAGTTGCCGATTTCGGCCCGCGTCATCCGCAGCGTGATCTGGTCGGTCCGCATGCCGCGGGTGCTGAGCGATTCCGCCCAATAGCGCAGGAAGTCGGCGACGCGGGCATCGGCCGGCAACGTGCAGATCGACATCAACGAGTCGCGGTCGCGTCCGATCTGGCGGCTCATCGCGGCGTGCAGCACGGTCAGGAGGACGGGCTCGCGGTGGCAAACCGTCAACAGGTCCTCGTAGCGAATCACCCAGACCTCGCCGGTATCCATCGCGATCGCGTCGCAGGTGTACCGATCGTTCGCGATGCCGTCGAAGCCGAGCCAGTCGCCGCGGAACTTCAGGCCGACCACCTGCTCGCGGCCGTCAGCCGACAGGCCGACCACCTTCGCGAGCCCCGAGTTCAACAGGTACAGATGACCGAACCGGTCGCCGGCGCGGTAGATCGGATCGCCGGCGTGAACGACGCGTCGCTGCGGGGCCAGCGCGTCATCGACGAGCTGCAGCGTGTCGGCGATGCGTTGCGCGATCGATGCATCGGGCGTGTGCGTCACGGCGGAAGGCGCCGATGCGGCCAGCGCAGCAGCAGAATTTGGTGGCGCAGGCCGCAACATGTCGCCAGCTGCCGGCAGCGCGAGGCGGGGAGAAAACTTGGCGGTGATGGTGTTCAGCATGGCGGCTCCGGCTCAGGCGATGTCGATGAAACCGATGCTAGGAAGCGCCCCGCAATGGCGGTCGAACGGCGCGCGTCATTCGGTAACGCTGCGTGAACGGTCGATGTCCGACGTGTATCAGCGAGGGGTTCGTGCGCTTCGCTTGACCGACATCAAGCAGCGCCCAACCGCCGTCCCTACGCTGTGTGACCCAAGCCCGGCTTCCGCCATCCATGCACCTGCGTCGACCGCCGACACCCAGCCCCACCGATGACCCGGCAAGCGTGTCTCCGCTGATCGCCGACACCGCGGTGGTGCTCGCGTATGCCCGGATGCTGGAGCGCGAGCGCTTGAGCGGCACCCTGCACCCGTGGCTGCGCGGCAAGAACATCGGCTCCCTGGCGGGTGAAGGAAACGGCACCGACCAGGCGCTGTTCAGCCAGGCCGCGACCGAGCTCGGCGCCCAGGTCACGCCGATCCGCCCGTTTTCCGAAGGCGGGCTCGCGGCCTCCGAGATCCAGGTCACAGCCCGCCTGATCGGACGGCTGTACGACGCGGTCGATTGGCCCGGCGCGTCGAGCGAGCTGTTGCAGCGCATCCGTTCGACTGCCGGCATTCCGATCTACGACGGGCTCGCCGCGGCGCGCCACCCGACCGCACGCCTCGCCGGGTTGCTCGGGCCTGACACCGCACTGTTCGATCGGCGCCGATTCGTCTTGCAGGCGGTGCTGCTCGCCACGATGATCTGACGGTTGAGCGCCCGCTCGGCCAGGTAAAGGGGGCTCCCGCCGCAGTGCACAGCAAGAAAGTTCTCCCATGAGCATCCGCCATCTCGACTGCCTGCTCGAACCGCGCCGCATCGCGGTGATCGGCGCCTCCAACCGCCCGGCGAGCGTCGGCGCGACCGTCTGGCGCAACCTGCGTGCCGGCGGACACACCGGCCCGATCCGCGCCGTCAACCTCAAGCACCGTCGCCTCGACGGCGAACCGGTCGCGGCCCGCATCGCCGATCTTCCGGAAGTGCCGGACCTGGCCGTCATCTGCACGCCGCCGGCAACGGTGCCGGGCTTGATCGACGAGCTCGGGCGCTTCGGCACGCGCGCGGCGATCGTGATGACGGCCGGACTCGATGCCGTGCAGAAGCAGGCGATGCTCGACGCCGCACGGCCGCACCTGCTGCGCGTGCTCGGGCCGAACTGTCTCGGTCTGCTGACGCCGCACCTCGGCCTCAACGCGAGCTTCGCGCACACCGACGCGCTGGCCGGCGACATCGCGTTCATCTCGCAGTCGGGCGCGCTCGTCACCGCGGTGCTCGACTGGTCCAAGTCGCGGCGCATCGGCTTCTCCCACATGGTCTCGCTCGGCGAGCATGCCGACGTCGACTTCGGCGACCTGCTCGACCACCTCGCGAGCGAGGCCCGCACCCGCTCCATCCTGCTGTACGTCGAATCGATCGAGGCCGCGCGCAAGTTCATGTCGGCGGCCCGCTCCGCGGCGCGCAACAAGCCGGTCGTCATCGTCAAGGCCGGGCGCGCGGGCCACGGTGTGCAGGCCGCGGCGTCGCACACCGGCGCGCTGACCGGCTCCGACATCGTCTACGACGCTGCGATCCGGCGCGCCGGGATGCTGCGCGTCGACACGCTGCAAGATCTCTTCATGGCCGCCGAGACGCTGGCCCGCTTCGGCAAGGCCCACGACGGCGCGCTGACGATGATGACCAACGGCGGCGGTGCCGGCGTGATGGCGGCCGACGCCGCAGCACTCGCCGACGTGCCGCTGCGCGACCTCGGCGACGACCTGACGACCCGCCTCGACCTGGTGCTGCCGCCGACCTGGTCACGCGCGAATCCGATCGACATCATCGGCGACGCGCCGGTCGAGCGCTACGTCGCGACCTTGCAGGCGCTGCTCGCCGAGCCGGACGGCGGCGCGGTGCTCTTCATGCACGCGCCGACGGCGATCGTGCGCAGCGACGACATCGCGCGCGCCTGCGCGCCGCTCGTGCGCAGCGCCGCCGGCCGGGTGATGGCGTGCTGGCTCGGCGACGCCGCAGTGGCCGACGCGCGCCGCATCCTCGCCGAAGCCGGTGCGGCCGACTATGCGACCCCCGAGGAGGCCGTGCGCGCGTTCGCACTGCTGTCGACGTATCGGCGCAATCAGGCGCTGCTGCTCGAGGCGCCGACCGCCAGCGAAAGCGCCGCCCCCGACGTCGCCGCCGCGCGCCGGCTGGTCGATGCATCGCTCGCCGCTGGCCGCACGATGCTCGACGAGTTCGAGGCGAAGGCCCTGCTGCGGGCCTACGGCATCCCGACCGTCGAGACGCGCACCACCGCGCCCGACGCCGGCGCGGCGGCGGACATGGCCGATGCCATCGGCTATCCGGTCGCGTTGAAGATCCTGTCGCCCGAGATCAGCCACAAGACCGAGGTCGGCGGCGTCGCGCTCGGCCTCGCCGACGGCGACGCGGTGCGGCGCGCGGCCGAGCGCATGCTGGCCGGCGTGCGCACGCTGCGTCCGCAGGCTCGCATCACCGGCTTCACGGTGCAGCGCTTCGTCGAGCGCCCGTTCGCCGAGGAGCTGATCGTCGGCTCGAGCATCGACCCGGTGTTCGGCCCGGTGCTGCTGTTCGGCGCCGGCGGCACCGCGGTCGAGGTGCGCGCCGACCGCGCGATCGCGCTGCCGCCGCTGAACCGGGTGCTGGCGCGCGACCTGATCGGGAGGACGCGGATCGCAAGGCTGCTGGCCGGCTACCGCGACCATCCGCCGGCGGCGATCGACGCGATCTCGGACACCTTGATCGCGCTCTCGCAGATGCTCGCCGACATCCCCGAGCTTGCCGAGCTCGACATCAACCCGCTGCTGGCCGACGCGGACGGCGTGATCGCGCTCGACGCGCGGGTCCGGCTGGCGCGCGAGGGCGGCGCCGGCGCCGACGCGTTCGCGATCCGGCCCTACCCGGTCGAGCTGACCGAGGCGCTCGACTGGCATGGCAAGGCGGTCGTGCTGCGGCCGATCCGGCCGGAGGACGAGGCGCAGCACAAGGCCTTCGTCGAGCGCCTGCGGCCCGAGGACCTGCGGCTGCGCTTCTTCAGCGTGCGGCGCGAGCTGCCGCGCAGCGAGCTCGCGCGCCTGACACAGATCGACTACGCCCGCGAGATGGCCTTCATCGCGGTGGAGATGCTGCCCAGCGGCGCCGAGCAGACGCTCGGCGTCGTGCGCGCGGTGGCCGACCCGGACAACGTCGAGGCCGAATTCGCGATCATCGTGCGTTCCGATCTGAAGGGCGAAGGGCTCGGCCATCGGCTGCTCGCGAAAATGATCGGGTACCTGCGCAGCCGCGGCACGCAACGCTTGAGCGCATACGTTCTGCGCGAGAACGTCTCGATGCGGGAGCTCGCCGCCTCGCACGCATTCGTGGTCGATCCGGCGCGGTCCGACAGCGATGCGCTCTGCTACACGCTGGACCTGACGGCCGCCGAGCCGGTTGCCGAGGCGCCTGCAGGCCCTCGCGACACGACGGCCGCTTGACGCGCATCAAGGTCGTCGACGCTTCGGCTTTCTACAGTCGAAGCGATGGCGGTGCGGATGGCGCGCCGCCGATGTCAGGAGATGCGATCGATGAAACCCGTCCGCCGGCCTACCGGTCTTGCCGATGTCGGCGCCCTGGCGTGCGCCGGGGCGCTGTTCGCTGCGATGGCGCTCGAGGTCCCGGCCCTTGCCGAGCCAAGCGCATCGGAATTCCCGGTTGCGGCACCGTCGCAGCCGGCGAAATCCGTCACAGCCCAACGGTTGGCGGCAACGGCGCCGCTGCCGGCCGGCCGCTGAACGACGGTCGCTGCAGCGAGGCGACGATGGCGCTTCATCCGACGTCGAAGGTGATCCTCGACGAGCACAGCGCGCTGTCCGCGGTGCTCCGATCGATCGCCCTGCTGCTCGCCGAACACCGGCGCCGCGCCACCCTGCCCGATTTCGCCGTGCTGCGCGCGATGCTGTTCTACATCGACGAGTTTCCCGAGAAGGTGCACCACACGAAGGAAAGCGAGCTGCTGTTTCCGAAGATTCGTGCGCGCAGCCCGGAGGGCGCCGAAGTCCTCGACCGGCTCGACGCCGACCATGCGAAGAGCGCGCTGCGGGTACGCGAGCTCGAGCACGAGCTGCTCGGGGTCGAGATGATGAACGAGGGCCCGGATGGTGCCGCGCGCCGGGTGACCTTCGAGAAAGCGATGGAGGCTTACATCGACGCCTACCTCGAGCACATCCGCACCGAAGAACGGGTCGTGCTGCCGCTCGCCGAACGCGTGCTGACGGCCGAGGACTGGCGCGAGCTCGACACGGCCTTCATGCAGAACCGCGATCCGTTGACCGGCCGCCAGGGCGACGACGCCTACCGGCCGCTGTTCAAGCGGATCCTGATGACGGCGGCCGCGCCGATCGGCCTCGGACCGGCGATGGAAGCGATGCGCCAGTCGTACCCCTCGCGCACCTCGTCTGCCGATCGCTGACCGCTGCCTCGTCTTCCAGTCCAGCCACGTCGCGAAGCGCTCGTTGCGAAGTGGGGTCAGGCAGCGACTCGGCAGAGGGCCTCGATCGCCGAGCCGAGCCCGTGACCCAGAGCGAACAGCGAAGCGCCGGCCAGCAACGCGCCGGCCAGACGCACCGAAAGAGCCGCCGCTTGCTCGCCGCGAGCGCCCGCGCGCAGGCGATGCCAGAGCTGCGGCCCGAGCCACAGACCGAGGCCGGACGCGACCGCGAACGCAGCCATCACGAGCGCACCCTGCGCCGCATCCGAAGCGAGCGCGGCGACGAGCAGCGCCGACTGCAGCAGGCCGCACGGCAGCCCGACCCAGCACGCACCGATCACACCGGCGCGACCGGCCGCGGGCAGGCGCCGGCGAAAGCGGATCGGCTGCACGCCCGCCGAAGCGGCGGGGACCGGCGCGCCGCGCGACAACCAGGCCGGGGCGCGTCCGTGCCAGAGCAGCCACAGGCCAAGCGCTACCGCACCGACATGGACCAGCGTCCACAGCGGACGCAGCCACGGCGCCGCCACCCCGAGCGCGGCGAAGCCGCCGACCCCGGCGGCCACCGCCGCGCCGCCCGCCGCATAGCCGAGCACGCGCCCGCCGTGCAGCGCCACTGCATTGGCGAGCGCGCTGCCATTGCCGGCCGGCTTCGCGACGGCAGCGAACGCCGCGCCGCACATCGCAGCGCAGTGCGGTGCACCGGCCACGCCCATCAGCAGCGCGGAGGCTACGAGCGCAGCGTCCATCGTCGCCGCTCCGCTGTCAGCGGACGAACCGGTCCGTCACCGGCGCGTCGGATGCGTCGTCGCGCCAGTTGAGCTCGTCGGCGGTCAGCGACAGCAACGCG
Organism: Caldimonas sp.; assembly: GCA_039922395.1. Classification (GTDB taxonomy): domain Bacteria; phylum Pseudomonadota; class Gammaproteobacteria; order Burkholderiales; family Burkholderiaceae_C; genus Schlegelella_A. The sequence goes on along the minus strand of JBDSAB010000363.1, from coordinate 13,656 downwards.
GTCAACGCGCCGGCCGTCGCGATCGCGCCCCAGAACATCAGGAACGTGACCGAGTAGATCGCGACCGGCGGCCAGTCGATCGACGGTCCGCCGAACCAGTGCAGGTCGCGCGGATCGACCACCGCGAAGACGAGCATCTCCAGCACCCCGGCGATCAGGAATGCCGGCCAGAGGATCAGCAAAGAGCGCGACGTCATGAGGAATGGCGCGTCAGGGCGACGGCGTCGCCGCGTGGTTGCGGATCTGCTGCGCCGGGGCGGTGGCGCGCGCGGCCGAGCCGAGCGTGCTGACGACCGGTACCCGTGCTTCCGGCACGATGGGATCGGCGCCATTGAACGCAATCGCCATCGTCACGAGGCTGGCAACGACGACGACGGCCGGACCGCCGAGCGCGAGCCAGACGATGCCGAAGCGCCACCACGCCGCTGCCGGCTCGGGGGGTGCAGCGGTCACGAGCGGCTGGGGGAAGACTCGGGCAGGCATCGAAGGCTCCTTGTCAACGCGGGACGACGAACGTGGACTTCTCGCGCAACTCGTCCGTCTCGGCAGGCGCCGTCGCACCGGACTCGCGCGCCACGCCGATCAGCGCGATCCGGAACTGCATCGGGTGAGCGCCGGCGCCGAGGGCGCGCGCCGCCTCGGGCGGCACCTGGACCGCGACCGGGACCCAGCGTGCCTCGGTCGGGCCAAGCTCGACCTCGCGCACCGAATCGAGGGTCGCGCCGGGCAGCCCGTCGACGCCGATGCGCAGGCGCAGCGGCCGCTCGGTCGCGTTCATCAGCTGCAGCTTGTAGACGTTCTCGATCCGGCCGTCCTGCACCATCCGGGCGAGCGCGCCGCGGTCGCGGACGACGTCGGCCTTGAACGGCGCGCGCAAAGCGAGGCTGCCGACGAAGGCGCCGACGATGCCGAGCAGGACCGCGCCGTAGACCAGCACGCGCGGCCGGAACACGCGCTTCCACATCGTCGCGGACGACCAGCGGTTCTGGATCGCGTTCTGCGTCGCGTAGCGGATCAGCCCGCGCGGGTACTTCATCTTGTCCATCACCGCGTCGCAGGCGTCGATGCACGCCGCGCAGCCGATGCACTCGTACTGCAGCCCCTTGCGGATATCGATGCCGGTCGGGCAGACCTGCACGCACAGCGTGCAGTTGATGCAGTCGCCCTTGCCGACCGAGGCCGGGTCGACGCCGCGCGCGCGCGAGCCGCGCGGCTCGCCGCGCGCTGCGTCGTAGCTGATGATCAGGGTGTCCTTGTCGAACATCGCGCTCTGGAAGCGCGCGTACGGGCACATGTACTTGCAGACCTGCTCGCGCAGGTAGCCGGCGTTGCCGTAGGTCGCGATGCCGTAGAACAGGATCCAGAAGGTCTCCCACGGGCCGAGCGCGAACGCGAGCACCTCGGTGCCGAGCGCACGCGCCGGCGTGAAGTAGGCGACGAACGTGAAGCCGGTCCACAGGCCGATCGCCAGCCAGACCGCCTGCTTGCCGCCCTTCTTCGCGAGCTTGGTGGCCGACCACGGCGCCGCATCGAGCTTGATGCGGGCCTGCCGGTCGCCTTCGAAGCGGTGCTCGACCCACATGAAGATCTCGGTGTAGACCGTCTGCGGACAGGCAAAGCCGCACCACAGGCGCCCGGCCACCGCGGTGAACAGGAACAGGCCCAACGCCGCGATGATCAGCAGCGCGGCCAGGTAGATCACGTCCTGCGGATGCAGGACCATCTCGAAGATGTAGAAGCGCCGCGTGGTCAGATCGAGCAGCACCGCCGGACGGCCGTTCCAGCTCAGCCACGGGAGGCCGTAGAACAGCAGCTGGGTGAACCAGACGAGGGTCCAGCGCCAGGTCGCGAACCAGCCGTGCACCGCGCGCGGCTGGATCTTGGCCTCGCTGATGTAGAGCGGGATCGCGCTCGCCGACGCGCCCTCGACCGCGACGATCGGGATGATCGGGTGGCTCACGGATCGCGCCGCCAGCGCCGCCGCGGTCGACCGGTCGGCGCGTTCACTTGGACGCCAGCTCGCGCGGTTGCGACAGACCCCAGACATAGGTCGCCAGCAGGTGGATCTGCTCGGGCAGCAGGCGCCCGCTCTGGGCCGGCATCACGTTGGTCTTGCCGTGGTTGACGATGTCGGCGATCGCCTCCTCGCCCCAGCCGTGCAGCCAGACCTTGTCGGTCAGGTTCGGTGCGCCGAGCGCCGTGTTGCCCTTGCCGTCGACGCCATGACAGGCCGCGCAGGCGGTGAACTTCGACTTGCCCGCCGCAGCCGCGATCGAGTCGTAGGGGCTGCCCGACAGGCTCAGCACGTAGTGGGCGACGTTGTGCACATCCTGCGCGGTGCCCACGGCCATCGCCATCGGCGGCATCGAGCCGGTCCGCCCGAGGGTGATCGTCTCCTCGATCTTCGCGGGCGCGCCACCGTGCAGCCAGTCGCGGTCGGTCAGGTCGGGGAAGCCCTTGCTGCCGCGCGCGTCGGAGCCATGGCAGGTCGAGCAGTTGTTGATGAACAGGCGCTGGCCGATCGCCATCGCGGCCGGGTCCTTGCTCAGCGCCTCGGTCGACTGCGTCGCATAGGCGGCGTAGACCTTGGCCATCTCGACGCCCGCCTTCGCCTTGTCGGCATCGTGCTCACCGCGGCTCGACCAGCCGAGGCTGCCGGCGGCGCTGCCGAGTGCCGGGAAGGCGTAGACATAGACCAGCGCGAACAAGACGGTCAGCACGAACAGCACCATCCACCACATCGGCATCGGGTTGTTCAGCTCGGTCAGGTTCTCGTCGAAGACGTGGCCGGTGCTGTTGTCGTCCGCCATCGGCTTGCGTCGCATCGCGCCGAACAGCAGAACCAGGCAGGCGAGCAGGCTGGCGAGCGTCGTCACCGCGATGAACACAGACCAGGTGCTGTTCAGGAAATCGCTCATGACTTGTCGCTCCGCTCGTCGTCGGCAAAAGGCAGGTTGGCTGCTTCATCGAAGCGCTTCCGGTTGCGACGCGACCAGGCCCAGCCGATCACGCCGATGAAGGCGATGAACGAAAGCAGCGTGACCGCGGCGCGCAGATCGTTGACGTCCATGGGCCCTCGCGGCTACTTGACTGCGGTGCCGAGCACCTGCAGGTAGGCGATCAGCGCTTCGAGCTCGCTCTTGCCGCGCACGCTGTCGGCCGCTTTCGCGATCTCGTCGTCGCTGTACGGCACGCCGACCTTGCGCAGGCCGCTCATGTGGGCGCCGATCGTCGCGTCGTCGACCTTCGCGGTCAGCAGCCACGGATACGCCGGCATGTTCGACTCGGGGACCAGGTCGCGCGGATTGGCCAGGTGCAGCCGATGCCACTCGTCGCTGTACTTGCCGCCGACCCGGTGCAGGTCGGGGCCGGTGCGCTTGCTGCCCCACTGGAACGGATGGTCGTAGACGAACTCGCCGGCCATCGAGTAGTGGCCGTAGCGCAGCGTCTCGGCGCGCAGGGTCCGGATCATCTGCGAGTGGCAGTTGTAGCAACCCTCGCGGGTGTAGACGTCGCGCCCGGCGAGCTGCAGCGCGGTGTAGGGCTTCAGGCCCTCGACCGGCTGCGTGGTCGAGCGCTGGAAGAACAGCGGGACGATCTCGACGATCCCACCGACCGCCACCACCAGCAGGATCAGCACGATCATCAGGAAGTTGTTGGTCTCGATCCGCTCGTGGCCCGAAACGGGACGCGTGGTGCTCATGGAGGTTCCTCGGGTTCAGGCCGCGGCTGCGGCCGGGGCGACGATGCCGGCGACCGGCGTCTGCCGTGCCGGCACGCTGCCGGCGCGGGCGGTCATCACGACGTTCCAGGCCATCAGCAGCATGCCGCCGAGATACAGCAGCCCGCCGATGAGTCGGATCACGTAGAACGGGAAGGTCGCCTTGACGCTCTCGACGAAGCTGTACACCAGCGTGCCGTCGGGATTGACGTCGCGCCACATCAGGCCCTGCATCACGCCGGCCATCCACATCGCGGCGATGTAGAGGACGATGCCGACCGTCGCGATCCAGAAGTGCAGCTCGATCGCCGGCACGCTGTACATCTTGGTTCGGCCGAACATGCGCGGCACCATGTAGTAGAGCGTGCCCATCGAGATCAGGCCGACCCAGCCGAGAGCGCCCGAGTGGACGTGGCCGATGGTCCAGTCGGTGTAGTGCGAGAGCGCATTCACCGTCTTGATCGACATCATCGGTCCCTCGAACGTGCTCATGCCGTAGAACGACAGGCTGACGATCAGGAACTTCAGGATCGGGTCGTCGCGCAGCTTGTGCCAGGCGCCCGAGAGCGTCATCATCCCGTTGATCATCCCGCCCCAGCTCGGCGCGAGCAGGACCAGCGAGAACACCATGCCGACCGACTGCACCCAGTCGGGCAGCGCGGTGTAGTGCAGGTGGTGCGGGCCGGCCCACATGTACGTGAAGATCAGGGCCCAGAAGTGGACGATCGACAGCCGGTACGAATAGACCGGGCGCTCGGCCTGCTTCGGAATGAAGTAGTACATCATTCCGAGGAAGCCCGCGGTCAGGAAGAAGCCGACCGCGTTATGGCCGTACCACCACTGGACCATCGCGTCCTGCACGCCGGCATAGGCCGAATAGCTCTTCATCGGACCGACCGGGATCGCCGCGCTGTTGACGATGTGGAGCAGCGCGACGGTGAGGATGAAGGCGCCGAAGAACCAGTTCGCGACGTAGATGTGGCGGACCTTGCGGGTGCCGATCGTGCCGAAGAAGACGACCGCGTAGGCGACCCAGACGATCGTGATCAGGATGTCGATCGGCCACTCGAGCTCGGCGTATTCCTTGCCTTGCGTGTAGCCGAGCGGCAAGGTGATCGCCGCGGCGACGATCACCGCCTGCCAGCCCCAGAACACGAACGCCGCCAGCTTCGGCAGGAAGAGCGCAACCTGCGAGGTGCGCTGGACGACGTAGAGGCTGCTCGCCATCAGCGCGCAGCCGCCGAACGCGAAGATGACCGCATTGGTGTGCAGCGGACGCAGCCGCCCGTAGCTCAGCCACGGGATGCCGAAGTTCAGCTCGGGCCAGGTCAGCTGGGCCGCGATGAGGACGCCGACCGCCATCCCGACCACGCCCCACAGCACCGCTGCCAGCGTGAACAGGCGCACGGCGCCATCGTCGTAGGCCGGCGCTGCCGCGCTGACGCGCAACGGCGTCGACGTCGCGGTGGGCGACCCGGCCAGGGCTGGAACGGCAGACTGCATCTCGGCTCCTCTCGTCTTCGGACGGAGCCAGTGTCGAAGCGAACGTCAGTTCGCGATTTGATCGGCGTCAACTCCGGCGCCGATGTCGCCGAGGATGCGTTCGCCTTCGCGCTGCAGGTCGTCGAACTGGTCCGCCTGCAGCGCCCAGCCGAACAGCGCCAGCAGCGCGAACACCAGCAGCACCGAGAACGGGATCAGCAGATAGAGAACTTCCATCGCATCAATGCGACATCAACGTCGGCACCGTCATGTGATTCAGCAGATGGCGGGTGACGCCCCCGAGGACCCACTCGCGGACCCGCGAATGGCCGTAGGCACCCATCACGATCAGGTCGGATTCGAAGTCGGAAGCGCGCGACAGCAGCACGTCGCCGGCCGCCTCGGCGCCGCTTTCGAGACGCACTTCCGATTCGACGCCGTGCCGGTTCAGCCACGCCTGCACCTCGAGCAGCGCGACCCGCTGCGCATCGGTCGGCGGCGCGTCGTCGGCGACTTCGATCAGCACGACCCGCTGCGCCCCGCGCAGGATCGGCAGTGCATCGCGCACCGCACGCACCGACTCGCGCGTGCCCTTCCACGCGATCAGCACGCGTTCGCCGACGGTTGAGAAGTGGCCGGCATGCGGGACGACCAGCACCGGGCAGCCGGCATGCAGGACCGCCTGCTGCGGAAAGTCCCAGGGCACGCCGTCCGGGCTGGCGCGCCGGTCGGTCTGGCCGACCACCAGCAGGTCGCTGCAGAGCGCGTGCCGAACCATCGCGTCGAGCGGCTCGTCGACGACGACGCGCGCTTCATGCGAGGCGACGCCCGCAGCGCGAGCACGCTCGCCGAAATCGCCCGCGGCGGTGTCGGCGCGCTCGCGCAGGAGGCGGGCCGACAGCGCGATGAACTCGACGCCGTCCGGGACCGCGCTGCTCATCGTCGCCAGCACGTCGGGCAGTCCGGTCGGCGCGAGGCCCACGAGGTGCGCACCATGCGCCGCTGCGATGCGGATCGCGAGATCGATGCGCGCCGGGCAGCGAGGCGTGGCGTCGAGGTGGACCACGATCGTCTTGATATTCATGATGTCTCCGTGGCCATGGCCGGTCGAGAGGCGGTCCGATCGATGCGAGCGGCGTTCAGCACGACGACCAGCGAGCTGGCCGCCATGCCGAGGCCGGCCGCCCACGGCGGGAACCAGCCCATGAGGGCGAGCGGCACGCAGGCCGCGTTGTAGGCGACGGCCCAGGCGAGGTTCTGGCGCACGACCCGCAGCGCACGCTGCGCGATGCCGCGCGCCCAGGCGATGTCGTCGAGCCGGCCCGACATCAGCACGAAATCGGCCTTGGCGCGGGTCAGCGCGGCGCCCTCGCCGATCGCGAACGAGGCATCCGCCGCGGCCATCACCGGCGCGTCATTGAGTCCGTCGCCGACCATCCCGACGCGATGACCGCGACGCTGCAGCGCCTCGACGAACGCGAGCTTGTCGGCCGGCGTCGCACCGCCCTGCGCCACATCGATCGAAAGGCGGTCGGCCAGCCTGCGCACCCGTCCGGCGTCATCGCCCGACAGCAGCGCCAGCGCGAGTCCGTCGCGGCGCAGCGCGTCGACCGTCGCCGTCGCGTCGGCGCGCATCGCTTCGGCGACGGAGAACACCGCGAGCAGACCGCCGGGGCCGGCGAACCACACGCGCGCTTCGATCGAGGGCTGGACGCCTGTCCCCTCGTCGCGCGATCCATCGGCCGTCGCCGGTCCGGCCGTCGGCGCAGATGGATCGGCTGTCGAAGCCGGAACCTCCGCTTCGGTCGCCCAGCGCCACGAACCGAGGCGATGGCGCGCCCCGTCCTCGCCGATCGCTTCGAGTCCGAAGCCCGCGAGCTCGCGGATCTCGCGCCAGCGATATGCTGCGACTCCGGGTGCACCGACCTGCGCCGCGAGCGCGACCGACAGCGGGTGGCTTGACGACGCCGCCAGCGCCGCCGCCATCGACTGCAGCCGGAGCGCATCGAATCCGGCGCGTTGCGCCGCTGGCTCGACCGCGCACGCGACGCCTTCATGGCCTTCGGTCAACGTACCGGTCTTGTCGAAGCAGACGGTGTCGAGCGCGGCGAGCGCCTCGAGAGCCTCGAGCCGCTGCACCAGCACGCCGCGCCGGACCAGCGCGGCGGCGGCGGCGAGATAGGCGACCGGCGCCGCCAGCGACAGCGCGCACGGGCAGGTGACGATCAGCACCGAGACCGCGACCCAGACGGCGCGCGTCGGGTCGACGATCGACCACACGGCGGCGGCCGCGGCGGCCAGCACCAGCACGCCGGCCAGGAACGGCGCGGCGACGCGATCGGCGACCTGCAGCGTCGGCGGGCGTCGCGCCAACGCGGTGCGCAGCAGCGCGACGATGCCTTCGTAGCGCGTCTCGGGCCCGAGCCGGTCGACCCGCTGCAGGACCGCCGCGCGCAGGTTCAGGCTGCCGGCGATGGCGTCGTCGCCCGGTCGCTTCTCGACCGGCCGCGACTCGCCGGTCAACAGCGCTTCGTCGACCGCGGTGCAGCCTTCGAGCACGGCACCATCGGCAGGGAACGCCTCGCCGACCGGGACCCGCACGCGATCGCCGCAGCGCAGCTCGGCGAGTGCGACGCGGGTCGTCGTTCCGTCGTCAGCGACGCGCCAGACGGCTGTCGGCAGCCGTCCGATCGCGCCTTCGAGCGCATCGGCGACGCGCCCCTGCAGGCGCAGCGCGAGGTAGCGGCCGGCCAGCAGGAAGCTGACGAACATCGTCAGTGAATCGAAATAGGCCTCACGGCCGAACGGCCCGGCCGGATCGAACGCGGCGGCCGAGCTCGCGATGAAGGTGACACCGACGCCGAGCGCGACCGGCAGGTCCATGCCGATGCGGCGCTCCCGCAGGCCACGCCACGCCGCACCGAACATCGGCGCGGCCGAGAACACGATGACCGGGATGCTGAGCAGCCAGCTCGCCCACAGCAGCAGGCGCGCGTGATCGGGGGCGATCGAGCCGGGCTCGGCGAAGTACGCCGGCGCTGCCACCATCATCACCTGCATCATGCAGAAGGCCGCAACGAAGAGACGCCACAGCGCGGCCCGTTCCTCGGCAACGCGCAGCGCGCGTGCCGACGCGGCGCCGTCCGGAACCGCGTCGTAACCGGCCGACCGCACGGCGCCGAGCAGCGCAGAGAGGCGCGTGCGGGCCGGATCCCAGACGACCAGCGCACGCCGGGTCGCCTGCTGGACCGCCGCCTCGCAGACACCCGCGTCGCGGCGCAGCGCCGTCTCGATGACGTTCGCGCAGCCGGCGCACCACAGCCCCGACAGGCGCAGATGCGAGCGGGCGAGGCGTCGGCCATCGGCCGCCGTCGCCCAGGTGGTGAACGTGCCCTGCGCGGCCGGGTCGTCGAGCGCGACGTCCGCCAGGCCGGCCATGTCAGTCATGAAGCCGTGCCGGTGCGATGAGGAAACGGCGGAATGCCATGGCGTCGGGAAGCAATCGGGCGGATCATCGGCCGGCCACGCTGCGCCGCATTTGATCTGCGACAAGATCGGGACACGCCGGATGCAGAACACTGCCGATGTCACCCGGAGACCGACGAATGAAGATCCTGATCGCCGCCGACGGCAGCCCCTACACCAAGCGCATGCTCGCCTACCTGGGCGCCCACCAGGAACTGCTCGGACCGAAGCACGAGTACACCGTGGTCCATTCGGTGCTGGCGGTCCCGCACCGGGCCGCGGCCTATGTCGGCGCGGAGGTCGTGCGCAAGTTCTACGAGGACGACGCCGAAGCGGTGTTCCGGCCGATCCGGGCGTTCTTCGAGCAGCAGGGCATCCATGCCCAGTTCGTCCACACCATCAGCCATGCCGGCGAATCGATCGCGAAGCTCGCCGACGAAGGCCACTTCGACCTGCTCGTGATGGGCTCGCACGGCCATGGCGAGCTTGCCAACCTCGTCCTCGGCTCGGTCGTCACCAAGGTGCTCGCGAAGTGCTCGACACCGGTGCTGCTGGTCCGCTGACGGGCGCCCCGGCGTCGGCGCTGCGCTCTATCCTGGTCCACGTCGACGCGACGACCGAGAGCGCCACGCGGCTGCTCGTCGCCTGCGACCTGGCGGAGCGCCACCAGGCGACCGTGCGGGCGTTGTTCGGAACCGCGCCGATGGCCGACACCGGATCGTTCGGCTACTCGGCCGGCGCCGCGCTCGACGACGCCACCGCGCTGCAGTCGCTGCGGCTCGAGCAGGCGCGCGAGCACCTGCAGCGCAGCCTCGCCGAGCGCGCGGCGGACGTCGCCTGGTACGACGTGGTCGGCGAGACGGTCGGACAAGGCTTCCTGCAGGAGGCGGTGTTCGCCGATCTGGTCGTGCTCGGCCAGCAATCGGCCAGCGTCGGTCGCAACGGCGGCGCACCGGCCGGCTTCGTCGAACTCGTTGCGATGGAAGGCGGGCGGCCGACCCTCGTGATTCCTCACGTGCTCCGGACCGATGCGGTCGGCCGGCGCGTGCTGATCGCCTGGAACGGCTCGGCGCAGGCCGCCCGTGCCGTCAGCGGCGCGCTGCCGCTGCTACAGGCTGCCGACGAGGTGCATGCGGTGACCTGGGGCCGCGGGCCCTCGATCGCGCCGTTCAGCCGCCTCGACATCCGCCAGCACCTCGCCGGTCACGGCATCGCTGTGACGACGCATCAGCGCGCGTCGTCAGCCCATGTCGGGGAAGACCTGATCGCGGTGGCGCAAGCGCTCGGCAGCGATCTGATCGTGATGGGCTGCTACGGCCATGGCCGGGCCACCGAACGCGTCCTCGGTGGCGCAACCCGCTCGATCCTGCGCAAGATGACGGTGCCGGTGCTGATGGTGCATTGAGCGCTGCACCCAGCACCGAATCCAACCGGGACGCGACGCGTCAGGCGTGCGCCGGCGGACTGAACACGCCCGGCATGGTGTCGACGAAGTCGTCCTCGACGCGGACCAGCCGCATGCTGCCCGGAATGCGTTCGGCTTCGGCAAATTGCACCGCCTGCGCCGCCGTCATCTGGAACGGTGTGCGGCAGATCTCACCGGTCTGCGTGTCGCGGTAGCGCCAGCGCCAGAGCTCCATCAGCTTCATGAGCGAACTCCTCGAATAGAACATGAGGGCCACCTCCGATTGGGAAGGTTTTCCCAAAATTTTACGGCAATCGCCGTGCCTGCAGCGGTAAAGTCGAGTTTCAGAAGGTGCCTTAGACACCTCGGAGGAGACCATCGCTGTGTTCAGCCACCATCCCGTCGCGGCCACGCGCCGTCCGCGGTCTCCTGGCGGGGCCGACTTCGAAGACACCCAGCCGAACCCCGATCTGCCCCCGGAAACCCGGGAGATCTGGCGCGATTCGTCGCTCGATCTGCTGCATGGGCTGGACATCGACGAACTGCCGATCGACTCGCTGCCCGGCGAGTGGCGCGAATCGTTCCGCTGAGAGATCGCCTCCGGCTCAGGGGCGCTTGCGCGCTGCTTCCGGCGGCTTCGCGTCGGGCGGGTCTTCGATGACGTCAAGGCCGCTCGCCAGATCGAACGACGAGCTGCGCCAGCCCGAATCCACCAACGGTCCGCCGACCGGCAGGTAGCGCCCGCGCTCGTCGAGATCGGCGCGCGGCACGGCTTCGCCGGTCGCTTCCATCACGACGACCTCGTACTTCGCGAGCACGTCGCGCGGCGCCTTGTAGCGCGAGACCCGGTAACGCTCGTCACTGGGCGACCACATCTTGAAGCCGTACACGGTGACGAGCTCGTCGGGGTTCATCGGCGGCCTTCCCCGGCCGGGTACGAAGTTGGCGATGCCGCTATTCTGCGGTTCATCGCCCGTCCGGACATGAGCCGACGGCCCCTCGACAGGTGCCGCGGCCCGAAAAACCCCGGTCCGCGGGGGGCGGTACATTCGCCGCTCCGGCCATGACACGCACGGGCTTCGATCCTGCTGCATGTCGGGTGCCAGACGACTGCTCCGGCGGCGCTTGCTGCGTCGCCACCGGCCGATCCCTCTACCGATGACCACCCGATATGCCGTCGCCCTGTGGGGCACCCTTGTCCTCGCCGGCTGTGCCGGCCTGCCCGCCGCTGCGCCCGAGCCGCGGCCGGCGCTCGCCCTGCCGGATCGCTGGCAGGCCACCCTGCCGCACGGCGGCACGCTCATGGAGCTGGGCCGCTGGTGGTCGCAGTTCGACGATCCGCTGCTCGAGCGCATGGTCGGCGCGGCGCAGACGGCGAGCCCGACGGTCGCCAGTGCCGCAGCGCGCATCGAACAGGCCCGCGCGACCCGAACGGCCGCCGGCGCCGCGTTGCTGCCGGCCCTCGACGCCAATGCGTCGGCGGCGCGCGGCGTGCAGGACGTGACGTTGCCGCACGGCACCTCGGCGAGCATCGGATTGCAGGCGAGCTGGGAGCTCGACCTGTTCGGTCGTCGGCGCGCCGCCCGCGACGCCGCCGACGCCCGCCTCGAAGGCGCCGATGCCGCATGGCATGACGCGCGGGTCGCGGTCGCGGCGGAGACCGCGAATCAGTACGTCGAGCTGCGCGGCTGCGAGGCGCTGCTGGCGCAGGCCCGGCTCGAGGCGAACTCGCGCGCCGAGACTGCACGCCTGACCGACCTGAGCATGCGCAGCGGCTTCGAATCGCGCGCCAATGCGTCGCTGGCGGTCGCCAGTGCGGCGCAGACGCGCGCTGCGGTTGCCCAGCAGGCAGCGCGCTGCGACCAGATCGTCAAGGCGCTGGTCGCGCTGACGGCGGTCGACGAGCCGGCGCTGCGAAGCCTGCTCGGCGCAGCGACGGCGCGGGTCCCGCAACCGGCGGCGATCGCGGTGCCGCGCGTGCCGGCCGAGGCGCTCGCCCAGCGGCCCGACGTCCTCGCGTCGAGCCGCGACGTTGCCGCGGCGAGCGCCGACGTCTCCGAATCGGAAGCGGCGCGCTGGCCGCGCATCGCGCTCGCCGGCAGCATCGGCGCGCAGCGCTTCGAGACCGGCGGCACTTCGCTCGACGGCACGACCTGGAGCATCGGGCCGGTCAGCGTCAGCCTGCCGATCTTCGACGGCGGCGCCCGGCGCGCCAACGTGACGGCGGCGCGGGCGCGCTACGACGCCGCGGTGGTGGCGTACGGCGCGGCGCTGCGCAACGCAGTGCGCGACGTCGAGGCGGCACTGATCGCGCTGCAGGCGAGCGGCGAGCGGCGCGCCGACGCGCAGACCGCCGCCGACAACTTCGACGCCTACACGCGTGCGACCGAAGCCAAGTACCGCAGCGGGCTCGGCTCGCTGTTCGAGCTCGAGGACGCACGGCGCAGCGCCTTCGCCGCGCAGAACGCGCTGATCGATCTGCGCCGCGAACAGGTCGCAGCGTGGATCGCCCTCTATCGCGCGCTCGGTGGCGGCTGGACCGCACCGACCGATGCCGCACTCGCCACAACCGCACCGAGCGGACGACCGCCATGAAGCACCCTGTCCGAGCCGTCTCGCTCTGCACTGCCCTCGCCGCCCTCGCGTGGCTCGCCGTCAGCCTGCCGGCCGGCCGTGCCGTCGCCGCCGACGAGAAGAAGCCGGCGGCGACGCGTCCGGCCCTCAGCGTCGTCGTGACGCAGCCGCAGCGCGCGACCTTGCCGCTGCGGATCGCCGCCAACGGCAACATCGCGGCCTGGCAGGAGGCCAGCATCGGCGCCGAGGCGAACGGCCTGCGCCTGGCCGACGTCAAGGTCAACGTCGGCGACGTCGTCCGGCGTGGCCAGGTCCTCGCGACGTTCGCGCCGGAGACGATCGAGGTCGAGCTGGCGCAGTCGAAGGCCGCTGTCGTCGAGGCCGAGGCGACCCTCGCCGAAGCGGCCGCAAATGCCGAACGCGCGCGCAGCCTGCAGGCGACCGGTGCGCTCAGCGATGCCGCGATCGCGCAGTACACGACCGCCGAGCGCACCGCGAAGGCACGCCTCGACGCGCAGCGCGCGGCCGCCCGCGCGCGCCAGCTGCGGGTCGCGCAGACCGCCGTGCTGGCGCCCGACGACGGCGTGATCTCGGCGCGCAGCGCAACGGTCGGCGCGGTGCTGCCGGCCGGCCAGGAGCTGTTCCGGATGATCCGCAAGGGCCGCCTCGAGTGGCGTGCCGAGGTCGCGGCGAGCGACCTCGCGCTGGTCAACGTGGGCATGCCGGTCACGCTGACGACCGCCGGCGGTGGCGTCGTCACCGGCACCACGCGAATGGTCGCGCCGACCGTCGATCCGCAAACCCGCAACGGCCTGGTCTACGTCGACCTGCCGGCACCGGGCCCGGCACGCGCCGGCATGTTCGCGCGCGGCGAGTTCGACGTCGGCAGCAGCTCGGCGCTGACCCTGCCGCAGAGCGCGGTGCTGCTGCGCGACGGCTTCAGCTATGTCTACCTGGTCGACGGCGAGTCGAAGGCTCGGCAGACCAAGGTCGGCGTCGGCCGAAGAAT
>JBDSAB010000362.1:0-12917 GCA_039922395.1 Caldimonas sp. | reverse complement strand
TCCCAGACCACCGCGGCGACCAGCGAGTTCATCGCGTGCTCGGTCTTGTCGAGATCGCCGCGCCGCACGTAGACCTGCAGCAGATGGTTCTTGCCGGCGCGCGTGCGGATGTGCTGCTCGCGCGCGACCAGGTCCGCCGCAACCAGCGCGAACAGGTAGCTCGGCTTCGGAAACGGGTCATGCCATTTGGCGACGTGGCGGCCGTTCTCCAGATTGCTCTGCTCGACCAGGTTGCCGTTCGACAGCAGCACCGGATAGGCCGCCTTCGCGGCGCGCAGGGTCACCGTATAGACCGCCATCACGTCGGGCCGGTCGAGAAAGTAGGTGATGCGCCGGAACCCTTGCGCCTCGCATTGCGTGAAGAAGCCGCCACCCGATGTGTAGAGACCGGACAGCGCGGTGTTCTTGTCGGGGGCGCAGGTGTTGCGCACCTCAAGCGTGAACGCCGCGGCATCCGGCGTGTCGATCACCAGCAGGCCGTCCTCGTTCCGAAACGACACCGATTCGCCGTCGATCAGCACGCGAGTCAGGTTCAGCGCCTCGCCGTGCAGCCGCAGCGGCTGGCGCGGCACGTCGGCGTTGCGCTCGACCTGCATCCGGTTGATGACCATCGTCTTCGCCGGCTCGAGGTCGAAGGTCAGGTCGACCGCGCGGATCCAGTAGTCCGGCGGCGCATAGTCTTCGCGGCGGATCACGGGGGCGGTGGCTTCACGCATGCTGTCTCGATTCGTTATGGGCGGGAGCGGGGGGACGTGTCGCGGCGGCCCGTTTCCCGATTGTCGGCGTCGGCCCGGACGTGGTCAGACGCCCTGCTTGAGGCTCGCCTCGATGAAGGGGTCGAGGTCGCCGTCGAGGACGCGCTGCGTGTTGCTGATCTCGACGTTGGTGCGCAGGTCCTTGATGCGGCTCTGGTCGAGCACGTAGCTGCGGATCTGGTGGCCCCAGCCGACATCGGTCTTGGTGTCCTCGAGCTTCTGCTGCGCCGCCATGCGGATGCGCATCTCGTGCTCGTACAAGCGCGAGCGCAGCATCTGCCAGGCCTCGTCGCGATTGCGGTGCTGCGAGCGGTCGTTCTGGCACTGCACGACGATCCCGGTCGGGATGTGCGTGAGGCGCACCGCCGAATCGGTCTTGTTGATGTGCTGGCCGCCGGCGCCGCTGGCGCGGAAGGTGTCGGTCCGCACATCGGCCGGGTTGATGTCGATCTCGATCGAGTCGTCGACCTCGGGGTAGACGAACAAGCTCGCGAAGCTGGTGTGGCGGCCGCCGGCCGAGTCGAACGGGCTCTTGCGGACGAGCCGGTGCACGCCGGTCTCGGTGCGCAGCAGTCCGAACGCGTACTCCCCCTCGACCTTGATCGTCGCGCTCCGGATGCCCGCGACGTCGCCCTCGGTCTCTTCCATCACCTCGGTCTTGAAGCCCTTGCGCTCGCAGTACTTCAGGTACTGGCGCAGCAGCATCGCGGCCCAGTCGCAGGCCTCGGTGCCGCCGGCGCCGGCCTGGATGTCGATGAAGCAGTTGCTCGGATCGGCCGGATTGTCGAACATCCGGCGGAACTCGAGCTCGCCGACCGTCGCCTGGAGCTTGCCGGCTTCGGCCTCGATCGCGAGCAGGCTCGCCTCGTCGCCGTCGGCTTTCGCCATGTCGTACAGCTCGGTGTTGTCGGCCAGGTTCGAACTGAGGTGGTCGATCGTCGCGACCACGGTGTCGAGAGTGCGCTTCTCGCGCCCCAGCTCCTGGGCCCGCTTCGGCTCGTTCCAGACGTTCGGGTTCTCGAGTGCGGCGTTGACCTCGTTCAGTCGCAGCGCTTTGCGATCGTAGTCAAAGATACCCCCGGAGCGATTCGGTCCGCTGGGTCAGGTCGGCGAGCGAGTTGCCGATCGCATTGATGTGTTCGACGTCCATGGCGAGCGCTTTCGGTTCTTGGGGAAGGGCTCTGATTTTCTCATGCAGTCGGAGCGTCGGCCTCATCCGTTCAGAAAGGCATCGAGGCGGGTCGCGAGCTGCTCCGGCTGGTCGTGGTGCAGCATGTGGCCGGCCGGCGCCAGCACGTGCTTCTCGACCTGGGCGACAACCTTCAGGCGCTCGTGGAACTCGGCCTTCGTGTAGCGCTTGCCCCACCAGCGCCCGATGTCGGTCTGGTCGCCTTCGACCCACAACACCGGCGCGCTGATCTGCTTCCAGATCTCGAGCACATCCTCGACGTGGTACAGCACCGGCGTACTGCGCTTGTGCGCCGGGTCGGCGAGCAGTTCCCAACTCCCTGCCTCGCCAGGCGCGTTCGCCTGACGCGCCCATTGGCGTGCGAGCCAGGCCGCGCGATCGCCGCGCAGCAGCGGATTGGTCTTCTGCAGGCGCGCCGCGACGGCCTCGGCACTTGGATAGGGTTTCAACGCATGGGTCGACTTGAGGTCGTCGAGCCACTGCACAAACCGCTTGGCGGCTTGCGACGGGTCGACGCGCGGCATGCCGAAGCCTTCTAGGTTGACGAGCTTGCGGATGCGCGCGGGCCGCAGGCCCGCATACAGCATCACGACGTTGCCGCCCATGCTGTGGCCGAGCAGGTCGATCGGCTGCTCGGGCACCAACTGGTCGAGCACACCGTCGAGGTCGCCGACGTAGTCGGGGATCCAGTAGGTGTCGCCGGCCGGCGTGTCGGTCAGGCCGAAGCCGCGCCAGTCGAACGCGATGACATGGCGCTCGCTCGGCAGCGCGTCGACGACAAACTGGAACGAGGCAGCGACGTCCATCCAGCCGTGCAGCATCACGAGTGGCGGGCGGGTCGGCGTGGCAAGCGCCGGATCGCCCCAGGTCAGCACGTGGTGGCGCAGCCCGCGGACGGTGATGAACCGGCTGGTGGCCGCGCGCCGCGGCTGGTACGGAGGTCGTTCTTCGTTCATGAGTCGCACTGTAGGGGAGTGCTCCCGTGCGCGCTGTCGGGGCGGTGACAGTGGGAGAAGCGATCAGGCAGTCTGGTTTGAGTGGCCGTCGGCGACTCTGCGATCCAGTGGGCAGACACCGATCTGCCAGTTCTTGGCCCTCTAGACGCCGAGATAGCGATGCCAGAGCGCCCGATCGTCGGCCAGCTCGCGCGAGGTGCCTTGCCACACGCTGCGGCCTTTCTCGACGATGCAGTGGCGGTCGCCGACGTCGATCAGGCGCTGGACGTACTTGTCGATCACCAGCATCGCGAGGCCGGCTCCGCGCAGCTGCGCGAGCGCGCGCCAGATCTCCTGGCGCACGCGCGGCGCGAGGCCTTCGGTGGCCTCGTCGAGGATCAGCAGTTTCGGGTTCGTGACCAAGGCGCGGCCGATCGCGAGCATCTGCTGCTCGCCACCCGACAGCTGGTTGCCAAGGTGGCGACGGCGCTCCGCCAGTGCCGGAAAAAGCGCATAGACGCGCGCTGCGTTCCAGTCGGCCAAGCCCTCGGGCGACGGCCGCTCGAAGGCGCTCAGGTGCTCGTGGACGCTCAGGTTCGGAAAGATCTGCCGTCCTTCGGGCACCAACGCGATGCCGGCACGCGCGACCTGATTTGGCGCGAGTCCGACGAGCGGCCGGCCGGCAAAGTCGATGCGGCCGGCGCTCGGCCTCAGCAGTCCCATCACCGTACGCACCAGGGTCGTCTTGCCCATGCCGTTGCGACCGAGTACGCCGACGATCTCGCCGCTGCCGATCGCGAGGTCGATCCCGAACAGGACCTGGCTGGCGCCGTAGCCAGCGTGCAGGCCACGGACGTCGAGGAGCGGCGTCGACGCGGACGCCGGAGCGGATGTCGAAAGCGCGCTCACAGGCGTCCCGTGTCGTCTGCGGTGCCGACGGTGAGCTGCCCTTCGTCGTCGCCGAGGTAGGCGGCAATGACGTTCGGATCGGTGCGCACCTCGGCCGGGACGCCGGTCGCGATCAGCCGGCCGCCGACCAGCACCGAGACGCGATCGGCGAGCCGGAACACGGCGTCGACGTCGTGCTCGACCAGCAGCACGCTGCTCGTCTGCCGGAGCCTGTCGATCAATTGTTCCATCCGCACCGATTCGTCCGGCCCGAGGCCGGCCATCGGCTCGTCGAGCAGCACCAGGCGCGGGGCGCTCGCCAGCGCAAGGCCGACCTCGAGCGCACGGCGTTCTCCATGCGACAGCGCCGCGATGCTCGACTGCGCCTTGGCCGCGAGGCCGATGTCGTCGAGCAGCGCGGCCGCGCGCGCGAACAACGCGGCCTCGCGCCGGACCGGACGCCAGGCGGCGAAGCTGTGACCCGAGATCGCCTGCACCGCGAGCGCGATGTTGTCGAGCACGCTCGCACTGCCGAACAGCCGCGTGACCTGGAACGAGCGCACCAGCCCGCGGCGGGCGCGCTGGTGCGGCGACAGCCGCGTGATGTCGAGGCCGTCGAAGACGATCCGGCCTCGGTCGCTCGCGAGCTGGCCGCCAAGCTGCGCGATCAAGGTGGTCTTGCCGGCGCCGTTCGGCCCAATCAACGCATGCACCTCGCCGCTCCTGATCTGCAGGTCGACGCGGTCGGTCGCGAGCAGGCCGCCGAAGCGCTTCTCGAGTCCACGGATGTCGAGCAGCGACGTTGCAGCGGCGGGATCGGTCATCGCGTCATCGCCATCGGCGGGTGCTCGGCGGCACCACCCTTGCATCTGAACGACGAGCGAAAACTCATCGGCGCCCATCCAAGGAACGACGCGCCGATCCGAGCAAGCCGACCAGACCTTGGCGCGCGAACAGCACCACCGCGAGCAGCACCCAGCCGGTCCAGAACTCCCAGTGCTCGGTGTACGCCGCCAGCACCTCTTGCAGCAGCAGCAGCGCGGCGGCGCCGACCAGACCGCCCCAGACCGTCGCGACGCCGCCGAGGATCACCATCACCATC
Source organism: Caldimonas sp. (assembly GCA_039922395.1). GTDB lineage: Bacteria > Pseudomonadota > Gammaproteobacteria > Burkholderiales > Burkholderiaceae_C > Schlegelella_A. Next base: position 8,048 of record JBDSAB010000362.1, on the reverse strand, counting down.
AGCGTGCCCGACTGCGTCCAGTGCAGCACGTTCGGACTGACGTAGCCCTGCAGGTTGACGGAGAGCGCGCCGGCGATTCCCCCGAGCACGCCGGCGACGACGAAGACGACGAGCTTCAGCCGATAGGTCGGAAAGCCGAGCGCCTCGGCTCGCACGTCGTCGTCGCGCAGCGCGAGCACCGCGCGACCGAGGCGCGACGGGCCGAAGCGGGCGAGCGCGAGCAGCGACGCGCCGAGTACGGCGACCGCGACATACCAGAGGGCGAGCGGACTCTTCAGGTTGATTGCAAACGCGCCGAAGCCGAGCACCGAGCGCGCCTTGATGTTGAGGCCCTCGTCGCCGCCATAGCCTTTCACCGAGTTCGCCAGATAGAACAGCATCTGCGCGAACGCCAGCGTGATCATGATGAAGTAGACGCCGCGCGTGCGCAGCGAGATCGCACCGATCGCGAGCGCCGCGAGCCCGGTGACCGCCAGGGTCGCGAGCAGGTGCCAGCCGCTGCCGACGACGCCTTCGCTGACGAGGATGCCCGTGGCGTATGCGCCGAGGCCGACAAACGCGGCGTGCCCGAACGACACCAGCCCGGCATACCCGAGCACGAGGTTGAGGCTGGTCGCCGCGATCGCATAGATCACGATGCGGCTGGCCAGGCTCAGGTAATAGCCGGCGCCGAGCGCATCGAGGATGAACGGCAACACCAGCGCGGCGATGCCGAAAGCGATGGCGAGCGTCCGGTCGAGATGCGTTGTCAGGTCGAATGGACGACCGGCATCGGTCGGCAGGTTGGCATGTTCGCTCGACAGGTCCGGCGGACCGGCGCCGTCCGACCGAGGCGCCGACATCAGGTACGCGCCGGGAACAGGCCCTGCGGCCGGAACGCGAGCACCGCGGCCATGAACACATAGACCGCGATCGACGCAATGGCCGGACCGGCGGCGCTCGCCCACTGCGGCGGCAGGAACTCGCGAAAGACCTGCTGCAGACCGGTCCGGCCGAGGGTGTCGATGCAGCCGACCAGGATCGAGCCGACCAGCGCGCCGCGGATCGAGCCGATGCCGCCGATCACGATGACGACGAAGGCGAGGATCAGGATGTTCTCGCCCATGCCGACCTGTACCGCGAGCAGCGGGCCGAGCAGCGCACCGGCGACGGCACAGAGCGCGGCGCCGATGCCGAAGACGAGCGTGAAGAGCGTGCGGATGTTGACGCCCATCGCCGTTGCCATCGGCCGGTTCGACGCGCCGGCCCGGACCAGCGCACCCAACCGCGTCTTCTGCACCAGCAGGTAAAGCACGACGGCGAGCGCGAGACCGACGCCGAGGATCAAGAGTCGGTAGGCCGGGTACTGAAACCCGGAAAACAGCTCGACCGGACCGGCCAGCGCGGCCGGCGCCGACAGCGGCAAGTCGGTTCCGAACACCATCTTGACGCCGTCGTTCAGGATCAGGATCAGCGCGAAGGTCGCGAGCACCTGCGACAGGTGGTCCCGCGCATACAAGGTGCGCAGCAGGCCGGCTTCGAGCGCCATCCCGAACAGGCCGGTCAGCGCGACCGCGCCGAGCACGCCGAGGACAAACGAGCCGGTCAGGCCGACGAGCCAGGCGGCGAGGAACGCGCCGACCATGTAGAGCGAGCCGTGCGCCAGGTTGATCATGTCCATCACGCCGAAGACCAAGGTCAGGCCGGCGGCGAGCAGGAACAGCATCAGGCCGAACTGCAGGCCGTTCAGCGCCTGCTCGATGAGAAGAACGCCGCTCATGCGACAGCGCTGATGGCGTTGCCGACGCCGCCGCACCGTGCGGCCGGTCGACCGATGCAGGCGCGGTGGACGGCCGACATCGCAGCGACCGTCCTCAGTCCTTCATCTTGCAGTCCTGGGCGTAGGCGTCGCCGTGGTTCTTCAGGATCGGCTCGCTGAACGACTTGTTGATCAGCCCGCCCTTGCCGTCGCTGCCGATCGTGCGCACGTAGTAGTTCTGCACCGGATACTGGTTCACGTTGAACTTGAACGGCCCGCGCACCGAGTCGAAGTGCGCCATCTTCAGCGCGCGGCGCACCGCCTGGCGGTCCTCGATCTTGCCCTTGACGTCGCGCACCGCGGCGTTGATCAGCTGCGCTGCGTCGTAGCCCTGCGAGGCGTACAGGGTCGGCACGCGCTTGTATTCCTTCTCGAACTCGGCCATGAACTTCTGGTTCGCCGGGTTGGTGAAATCGGGCGCCCAGTGCGCGGTGTTGAAGAGCCCGGCCATCGGCGCGCCGACCGCGTTGATGACGTCCTGGTCGGCCGAGAAGGCGGGCAGCAGCAGGGCCGTGTCCTTGCCGACGCCGGCGCCGACGTACTGCTTGATGAAGTTGATGCCCATGCCGCCCGGCAGGAAGATGTAGACGGCCTGCGGCTTCGCGGCGCGGATCTCGGCAAGTTCGGCGGCGTAGTCGAGCTGGCCGAGCTTGGTGTAGTTCTCGCCGATGATCTGGCCCTTGAAGGTACGCTTGAAGCCGGCCAGCGAGTCCTTGCCGGCCTGGTAGTTCGGCGCGACGAGATACACGCTCTTCAGGTTGCGCGTGTTCGCGTACTGGCCGGCCGCCTCGTGGTACGCGTCGTTCGGCCACGAGACCGCGAAGAACAGCGGGTTGCAGTCCTTGCCGGCGATCGACGACGGCGCCGCGTTCGTGCTGATGTAGATGACGTTGTTGTCGTAGGCCTCGGGTAGCGCCGCCAGCATGATGTTGGAGAACACGACGCCGGTCATGAAGTCCACCTTGTCGCGCTTGATGTTCTTCTCGAACAGCTGCTTTGCGACGTCGGGCTTGAACTGGTCGTCGCTGACCAGCACCTCGGCCGGCAAGCCGCCGAGCTTGCCGCCGTTCAGCTTGACGCCGAGCAGAAAGCCGTCGCGGATGTCGACGCCGAGCGCAGACGACGGACCCGACAGCGTGCTCACGAAGCCGATCTTGACCTTGTCGGCGGCTTGTGCCGACGCGGCGAAGAGCGCGAACGCGCAAGCCATGACAGTGGTGGTTGCGGCGCGCGACGAACGAGGAAACATGACGGAACACCTTTCATGAAGCCGCAGCGTCCACGGCGTACTGCGGATTGTAGGAGTCCACTTGCTGACGCCGGGCCGGGGATCGTGACGCTCGGGTGTGCCGCGATGCTCGTTCGGCCGCAGTGGGAAGTCCGTATGGACAGAGGGTCGGCTGCCATAGCACTATCCGCGCGCCCCGATCGAGGGCGTTCATTCAACAAGGGAGAGTTCGATGTGCGATGTATGTGGTGACGCGCGTCATGCGCCTGGGAGTTCGCGGCGTGGCTTTCTGCGAACCGGCACGCTGGCCGCGCTCGCGCCGTGGGGACTCGACCTCGCCGTCGCGGCCGATCCGCCCAAGGCGGGCGCTGCGCCGCCGCAGAATGCCATCGCGCCGGCCGACGCGTTGAAGCGGCTCCTCGAAGGCAACGCACGCTATGCCGCGAATGCGCCGAACGAGCGTGATTTCTCGGCCGGCCGCGCGGCGCGCGCGCAGGGCCAGGCACCGATCGCCGCGATCCTCAGCTGCGCCGATTCCCGCGTCGCACCGGAGCTCGCCTTCGACCAGCAGCCGGGCGACATCTTCGTGCTGCGCGTCGCCGGCAACATCGTGAACAACGACCTGCTGGCATCGATCGAGTACGGCGTCCAGTTCCTCGGCGCGCCGCTGGTCATGGTGCTCGGCCACTCGAGCTGCGGCGCGGTCGACGCGGCCATCAAGGTGCTGAAGGACAGAGTGAAGTTGCCGGGACACCTGCCTGAACTGATCGCCGCGATCAAGCCATCGGTGGCTGCGGCCGAGAAGTCGAAGGCCGGCGAACTGCTCGCCAACGCGACCGTCGAGAACGTGCGCCGCCAGGTCGCCCGGCTCAAGACGGCGGCGCCGCTGATCCAGAAGCACTACGCTGCGAAAAAGATCGACATCGTCGGCGGCATGTACGACATCGCCACTGGCAAGGTCACGATGCTCTAAGCGCTGCGGGGCGGACATGGACACCCTCGAGCTGCCCGGCCGCATCCTCTATCTCGTCGATCGAGCCGACTCGATCGCGGCGCAGTTGACCGGAGAGCCGCTCACGCTGGCCGGCGCCGGCGCGCTTCGTGACGACGTCTCGACCGACGAGATCACGCCGGTGCCGATCCTCACGCACTACGACGCAACGCTCGGTCGCTATCCGTACACCGGGCTGCGGGTCGGCGGCGTGCAGCCGATCGGGGCCGATGCGGTCCGCAGCGGCGGCTTTTCGGTGACCGTGGCCGGCAAGCGCTATGGCAAGGGATCGTCGCGCGAGCACAGTCCGGCGGCCGAGAAGCTGGCCGGCATTCGCCTCGTGGTCGCCGAGAGCTTCGAGCGCATCTATCGCCAGAACGCCGACAACATCGGGCTCTTCACGTCGACCGATTTCGGCCTCGTCGCGCGCATCGAGGCGGGCGAGGCGATCCCGATCGGCGAACTCGTGCAGGGCCGCGATGCGTTGGCCGCGGCGATCCTGAAGAGCGGCGGCCTGCTGCGCTTCGGCCAGCGCTCCATGCGCGACATCCGTGCGTCCTCCGATGCGCAGCAACAGGGCGGTGCGCCGCGCACGCTGTTCGAGAAGATCGTCGCGCGGCATGCCCTGTCGACCGAGCTGACCTCGGCGGTGCCGAAGCCGGGCGACGGCGCGTTCGTGCGCGCCGACTGGCGCTTCATCCACGAGTACTACACCGGCATGTGCGCCCACATGCTCGATGCGACCTTCGGCACGTCGCTGGCGCTGCGGGATCCGGCCCGCATCGTCGTCTTCGAGGACCACACGTCGTACGTGAGCGAGAGTCCCGCCCATGTGCGCAACGGCCTGGTGCCGAACGTCCTCGCGATGCGCCGCGCGCAGCGCGAGTTCGTCGAGCGGCATCGGCTGCGCCTGCACCGCACGCTGACCGATGCCGAGGCCGCGGCCGACGACGGCAGCAACGTCGCCGGCATCTCGCACGCGATGATGGCCGAGCACTACGCGCTGCCCGGGCAACTCGTGGTCGGCACCGATTCGCACACGCCGCACAGCGGCGCGCTCGGCTGTGTCGCGTTCGGCGTCGGCACGACCGACATGGCGAACGCGTTCGTCACCGGTGCGGTCCGCGTGACGGTGCCGCAGAGCCTGCGGGTCGAGCTGGACGGCCTGCTGCCGGCCGGGCTGACCGCCAAGGACGTTGTCCTGCATCTGCTGGCGCTGCCGGCGATCCGCAACGGCGCCGGCGTCGGCAAGGTCTTCGAGTTCGCCGGTCCCGCGGTGCGTGCGATGGGGACCGACGAGCGCGCGACATTGACCAACATGACGGCCGAGCTCGGTGGCTTTACCGGCATCGTCGAGCCGGACCCCGAGACCGTGCGTTTCCTCGCCGAGCGGCGCGGCGTCGCGTTCCGGATCGAGCCGTGGATGCGCAGCGATCCGGGCGCCCGTTACGCCGACGTGATCCGGGTCGACTGCAGCACCCTGACGCCGATGGTCGCGCGCCCCGGCGACCCGGGCAACGGCGTGCCGCTCGGCGACCTGACCGAGCGTGCCCGCATCGACATCGCCTACGGCGGCTCGTGCACCGCCGGCAAGCGCGAGGACTTCGACCATTACCACGAGGTCCTGGCCTGGGCCGCACAGCGCGGCCAGCACGTCGCACCTGGCGTCAAGCTCTACCTGCAATTCGGCACGACGGCGGTGCGCGACTACTGCCGCGAGCGCGGCTACCTCGATGCCTTCGAGGCGGTCGGCGCGCAGATCCTGCAACCGTCGTGCGGTGCCTGCGCCAACTGTGGCCCTGGCTCGTCGACCGAGAGCGAGCAGGTCACGGTCAGCGCGATCAACCGCAACTTCCCGGGCCGTTCCGGGCCGGGACAGGTCTGGCTGGCCAGCCCGCCCACCGTCGCGGCGAGCGCCATTGCCGGGACCCTGACGTCGTTCGCCGAATTGCGAGCGCGCGCCGGGTGTTGACAATGGCACCGGCCCTTCTGATTTCGAAGACAGGAAACACGCCATGAACGCTTCATCCCTCACCCGCCGAACCCTGCTGGCTAGCGCGGCGGCTGCCCTGGCGGCGCCGGCATTCGCCCAGTCCGACCGGCCGGTGCGGTTCATCCTGCCGAATGCGACCGGCTCGGGGGTCGACGCGATCACGCGAGCCGCGCAGCAGGCCCTCGGCAAGGCGCTCGGCCACTCGGTGATCGTCGACAACCAGCCCGGCGCGGGCGGCATCCTCGGCCTGCAGGCACTGGCCCGCTCGCCCGCCGACGGCTCGACGCTCGGCATCGTCTCGAACAACGTCGTGATCTTCCCGAGCGTGCTGAAGAGCATGCCGTTCGACATGCCGGGCGACTTCACGCCGATCGCCATCGTCGGCTACACGCCGGTGGTCCTGGTCGTCAACCCGAAGGTGCCGGCCAAGGACGCGAAGGAGCTGGTCACGCTGCTGAAGAGCCGCAACGGCGACATGACGTTCGCGTCCGGCGGCAACGGGACGATCCTGCACCTCGCGAGCGAAATGTTTCTCGACGAGGCCAAGGCGAAGGCACGTCACATTCCGTACAAGGGTGTCGGCCCGATGGTCACCGACCTGATCGGCGGGCAGGTCGATTTCGGAACGGCCGCGCTGCCGAGCCTGCAGGGACACCTGAAGTCGGGGGCGCTGCGTGCGATCGGCATCGCGACGGCGCAGCGCACTGCTGCGGCGCCGGACATCCCGACCTTCGTCGAGCAAGGCATGCCGAACTACGTGGTCGAGGCCTGGTTCGCGGTGATCGGGCCGAAGGGCCTGCCGCCGGCCGAGGTGCAGCGCATCCACGCAGCGGTCGTTGCCGCCTTCAACGACGCCGAGGTCAAGGAGGCGATGGCCAAGCAGGGCAACGTGATCAACGTCGGACCGACCGACAAGGCGATGCCGTTCTTCCGCAGCGAGCTTGCGAAGTACGCGCAGATCGTGAAGAAGGCGGGCGTCGAAGCGCAGTGACGGGCGCGTGTCGGCGGGTGCGAGGACCGACCGGTCTGGGCCGGCCGTTGCACTGAAAGCAGTCAGGCTCGTCGGTTCAGACCCAGATCTGCAGCACGTAGTCGAACGGCGCCTGCGCGTTGAACAGGTCGACGCGCTGCAGCTGGATGCGCAGGGCGCCGCTGCTGTCGCGGATCAGCGAATGCCGGTAGCTGCCGCCGAAGTGGCGCACCTGATCGCGCCGCAGCTCCATCATGTGGAAGCGCGAACGGACCTGGATCGTCGCGCCGTCGATTGCCTCGATCGCGACCTGGCTGACCAGGTGATTGGTCTCCCACAACGGCGCCTGCGACCACGCGTTCGGATGCGAGACCCGGCCCTTGCGGATCTCCATCATCGGCTTGTCCTCGGCGAAGATCGAGGGCGACCCTTCCCACTCGGTCTGCTCGCGCAGCACCGGCATCCAGTACACGCCGGCCAGATCGAACAGGTCGATCCAGGCCTGCCAGTGCTTGCCGTCGAGCAGCTCGGCCTGGCGGTAGAGGAACTGCTCGACCTCGCGCTGCACATCGGTCGTCGAGCCGGCGGCCAGCAGGCCGGCGCGCGGCAATTCGAGTGGGGTCGTGGCGCCGGCACCGAGCGGCGTGCGCGGCGAATGATCCGGCTCGACCGCCTGTGCGCCGGTGCGCCGCGCTTCCTCGCCGGCCTCGATCACGACCTCTTGCGCGAGCAAGTGCTCGAAGTCAGGGCCGGCGCTGGGGATCGAGCGGGGCGCGTTGTCGTTTGCGTTCGCCATGGTTCTGCTCCTGCGTCCGTTCAGGCGGCCTGCATGTAGGTCGACCAGGCCTTGAACTGGTTGCGCATCACCGCCTCGGACGTGCCGTGGTTCGAGTAGGTCACGCCGTTCTCCTCGCGGTCGTCGCCGAAGTAGCGGTGGAAGCTGACCCAGTCGCCCCCGTTCGACTGCAGGCCCCACTGGCCCTTGGTCCAGTTCTCGAGGTCGTCGGCATTGATCATCGTCGCCGGCGAGTTGACGAGGTTGTAGTACCAGAGGCTGCGCCGGTAGAT
>JBDSAB010000361.1:0-7101 GCA_039922395.1 Caldimonas sp. | reverse complement strand
GCTCTTGCCCATGGCGTGGAACACGCCGTAGAACCGGTGGAAGGCGGCGTGCGGCAGCCAGGCCTCGTCGAAGTGCATCGTGTCGATGTAGCCGTCGAGCTCGTGCTTGATCGTCTCGGTGTTGTAGAGCACGCCGTCGTAGGTGCTCTGCGTCAGCGTCAGGATGCGCGGCTTGACGGTCTCCGGGTCCACCCCGGCGAGGAGCGGGTTGGCGGCGATCTTCGTCTGGATCGCCTCCGGCGTGAACTCGCGCTGCGGGATCGGTCCGATGATCCCGTAGTGGTTGCGCGTGGGCCGCAGGAACACCGGGATCGAGCCGGTCATGATGATCGCGTGCAGGATCGACTTGTGGCAGTTGCGATCCACGACCACCACGTCGCCCGGCGCCACCGTGTGATGCCAGACCATCTTGTTGCTGGTGCTGGTGCCGTTGGTCACGAAGAAGCAGTGGTCGGCATTGAAGATGCGCGCCGCGTTCTTCTCGCTCGCCGCGACCGGGCCTGTGTGATCGAGCAGTTGGCCGAGCTCCTCGACCGCGTTGCAGACGTCGGCGCGCAGCATGTTCTCGCCGAAGAACTGGTGAAACATCCGTCCGACCGGGCTTTTCAGAAACGCGACGCCGCCCGAGTGGCCCGGGCAGTGCCATGAATAGGAGCCGTCCTGCGCATAGTCGACGAGGGCGCGGAAAAAAGGCGGCGCGACGCCGTCCAGGTAGGCCTTGGCCTCGCGCACGATGTGGCGCGCCACGAACTCCGGCGTGTCCTCGAACATGTGGATGAAGCCGTGCAGCTCGCGCAGGATGTCGTTCGGCAGGTGCTGCGAGGTGCGGGTTTCGCCGTAGAGGTAGATCGGGATCTCGGAGTTCTTGAACCGGATCTCCTGGATGAACTTGCGCAGATTCAGCACCGCGGGGTCGATCTCTGGCCCGGAGGTGAACTCCTCGTCGTCGATCGAAAGGATGAAGGCGCTCGCCCGGCTCTGCTGCTGGGCGAACTGGCTCAGGTCGCCGTAGCTCGTCGCGCCGAGGATTTCGAACCCTTCCTTTTCGATCGCCTGCGCGAGCGCGCGGATGCCGATCCCCGAGGCATTCTCGGAGCGGAAATCCTCGTCGATGATGACGATCGGAAACTGGAAGCGGAGCATGGCGTGGCCTGGTGAGGGTGGGCGCAGGACGGCGAGTGTAGGGCCACGTTCGCGCCCGCGTCGCGTCGTTGCCGGCTCAGCCGCATCGATTGCTGCGCAGGTGCGCCCTACACTCGCAGTCGCACGAATCGCGAGGACGCTCGGCATGGATATTCCCGGCGCAACGTTCTGGTGGGTGGCCGCAGGCATTGCGGTGGCCGCCGAACTCGGAACGGGAACGTTCTATCTGTTGATGATTGCGCTCGGCCTGGCCGCAGCGGCGGTCGCGGCGCAAGTCGGCGTCGGGGCGACGGCGCAGCTGACCGTCGCCGCGCTCGTCGGCGGCGGCGCCACCGTCGCCTGGCACCTGACGCGCGCGCGCCAGCGCGCCGACGAGCCCGCGGCGACCAATCGCGACGTCAATCTCGACATCGGTGACCGCGTCCATGTCGATCGCTGGACCGACGAGCGGACCGCGCGCGTCCGCCATCGCGGCACCGAGTGGACGGCGCGCCTCGCGCCCGGCGCCGAGGCTCGAGGCGGGGAACACATCGTCAGCGCGGTCGAAGGCAACTGGCTCATCCTGACGCCGGTCGCCAGCGCCTGACATTCACAAGGCATCACATGGAAGTCTCGATCGTCATCGCGGTCATCGCCGCCATTTTCATCTTTCAGACCTTCAAGATCGTTCCGCAGCAGAACGCCTGGATCGTCGAGCGCCTCGGGCGCTACGACCGGACCTTGACGCCGGGCCTGAAGTTCGTCATTCCGTTCATCGAACGCGTCGCCTACAAGCACTCGCTGAAGGAGGTGCCCCTCGACGTGCCGAGCCAGGTCTGCATCACGCGCGACAACACGCAGCTGCAGGTCGACGGCATCATCTATTTCCAGGTCACCGACCCGATGCGGGCGAGCTATGGCTCGAGCAACTACCTCTCGGCGATCACGCAGCTGGCCCAGACGCTGCTGCGCTCGGTGATCGGCAAGATGGAACTGGACAAGACCTTCGAGGAGCGCGACCACATCAACCTGTCGGTTGTCGCGGCGCTCGACGAGGCGGCGCAGAACTGGGGCGTCAAGGTCCTTCGCTACGAGATCAAGGACCTCACGCCGCCGGCCGCGATCCTCCACGCGATGCAGGCGCAGATCACCGCGGAGCGAGAGAAGCGCGCATTGATCGCCGCATCGGAAGGTCGCAAGCAGGAGCAGATCAACATCGCGACCGGCGAGCGCGAAGCATTCATCGCGCGGTCCGAAGGACAGCGCCAGGCCGAGATCAACAAGGCGCAGGGCGAAGCGGCCGCAATCGTCGCGGTGGCGGACGCCACGGCCGACGCGATCCGCAAGATCGCTCAGGCCATCCAGTCGCCGGGCGGCGACCAGGCGGTCCAGCTCAAGGTGGCCGAGAAGGCCGTCGAAGCCTATGCGCAGCTCGCGCAGAAGAACAACACGATGATCGTGCCGGGCAACATGGCCGAGGTTTCGGCGCTGATCGGCACGGCCATGGCCATGATCAAGACGGTGCCCGCCGGACCCCGCTGAGGAAGCGTTCTCGCCAGACCCCTGCGCTAAGATGCGCGCCCGGGGAGAGGTGGATGAGCGGTTTAAGTCGCACGCCTGGAAAGCGTGTGAGGGTTAATAGCCCTCCGCGGGTTCGAATCCCGCCCTCTCCGCCAGAGGCTCCTCTGACGCCCCTCAATGCGTCCTCATTTTTTCCGTTGTACGAGGTAAAATTAGTCCAACGAGGTCCCGGCAAATCCCCTGACATCCGCGAGTTTTGGGGGAACAACTGGGGGACGTTCCCCCGAAATTGTGGGGGAACTAGACTGAGGGCTCGGAAATGCCTCTAACGGACATCGCTTGCCGCAACGCCATATGCCCACCGGGAAAGCCGCGAGCGCGCTACGCCGATGGCATGGGCATGTACCTTGAAGTCAGCGCCAGCGGAGCCAAGTACTGGCGCCTTAAGTACAGGTTCGGGCAGAAGGAAAAGCGCCTCGCGATCGGCGTCTATCCTGAGATCTCGCTGGCCGCGGCGCGCGCCGCTCGGACGAAAGCGCGGGAGCTACTGCGTGATGGCGAGGATCCAGTGTCAATCCGCAGGGACGCCAAGCTGGCGCGGCTGATTGGCGTTGAAGACAGCTTCGAGGCGGTCGCTCGCGCCTGGCATGCGCAGTGGAAGTCGTCGCGGACGGATCATCACACCGAGTACGTCATTAGGCGCTTGGCTGCCGACGTCTTTCCGGTCCTTGGCCACCTGCCGGTCGCCGAGGTGACGGCGCCGAAGCTCGTCGCGATGGCGAAGCGGATCGAAGCGCGAGGCGCGCTGGACATTGCGAAGCGGGCACTGCAAACCTGCGGCCAGATCCTGCGCTTCGCGGTGGCGCACGGCTTCATCGAGCGCAATCCGGCCGCCGATGTCAAGCCGAGTGATGTTCTCAAGGCGCATCGGAAGGCGAACTACCCGAGAGTCGAGCCGAAGGAACTCCCGGAACTGCTGCGCAAGATGGCGGTGTACGACGGATCACCGTACACGCGCGCCGCACTCCAGCTGATCGCGATGACCTTCGTGCGCACGACCGAGCTCATCCACGCAAGTTGGGACGAATTCGATCTCGAGGCAGCCGAATGGCGAATTCCGGCTGAGCGTATGAAGATGAGGACACCCCACATCGTCCCGCTGTCGCGGCAGGCCGTCGACCAGCTGCGATGCCTCGAGGAGCTTCGCAACCGTTCGCCCTACGTCTTTCCTGGTGAGCGCGATCATGAACGGCCGATGTCGAACAATACGATCCTGGGTGCGCTTGAGCGCATGGGATACAAGCACCGGATGACCGGACATGGGTTTCGCGGCATCGCGTCCACCCTCCTCCACGAGTTGAGCTTTCCGCATGCGCACATCGAGCTGCAGCTGGCACACCAAGAGCGCAATGCCGTATCGGCTTCGTACAACCACGCTACGTATCTTCCTGAACGGCGCTCAATGATGCAGACGTGGGCAGACCATCTCGACGGGCTCAGGACGGGTATCAAGCCCAAAAGGACAAGCCAACGTCCAATAGGTAGCGTCTCATCCGTCAAGCCGCTCCGGCTTTGACGCGTCGCCTCGCGCGTCCCGGACACTTGGATCTTCGTGAACGGAATGGCCAAGCGCCGTTCTGTTAGTCCGTGGTCCCTGGTTTGAGCCCAGGTCGAGGAGCCAAGAAACACGAGAGTCAGCCGGTTGACGCCCGCTGACTTTTTCTTTTCTTCCGCTTGTTCTGTTGCGGTACTGTTGCCGTGGCGGGAGAGATTGCGTTGGATTTCGTGGGACGCTTACACATGGGCCCTCACGCGCTAGGCCGACACGTTTAGTCATGGGAGCGAGTGGGCTGGCTTGAATCAGGCAGTTGGCTCGCCTGCGTCGCAGTTCTCTCTATGCCCTACGCCAATAGGTTGCGAAGGGACACTTTGCAGCGAATGCGGTCGCGAGAGATCGACCTCCGCATTCACGGTCTCGGCACCAGACCGGTCATCGCAGTGCCGCGATCTCGGCCACCTGAGCGGCCGGTATGGGATGTACTGCCGACGTACGCCGGAACGGTTGTCGTCGACCGGCGCCGGCGTCCAGGCCAGCGACTGCTCCAGCCGGCAGCGAACTGACCCTTCCGACCCGTTGCGGACTTTCGTTGTAGCGAACACATCGCCGCGAAGCGGCCTCTCGAAGCGCGAGCAGATCTCACACAACCTGCGGACCTTGATTCCAGCACAAGAAACCGATCACACATGGTTGTCCGCGTCTGGTTCATTCCGTCAAGGATCTTGACGATTTACTCGATCGTTCAGCAACACGAATACCAATGCCTTCGCAGCCTTAGACACCAGCCTGTCCGGCACCTCAGTGCTCCGCGCATGCCTCGGTCCGTGCGCTTGGCTGGCACGTCTTCGTCGAGCGGCCGGTCGCGGAGGTTTGGGATCCGCTCTGGAGCACGGCGCTCAGGGGCATATGCTGCTGGTACTCGGCCTCGCGGCAGTCCTGCTCGCCGGTGCCGCAGCGGCCCGCCGCACGATGACGATTGCCTCGACCTGCGTAAGGCGAGGCGTGAGCCAGGGGGATCCGGGCGGGCCGGATCGCTTGGAGGATCGCATGCACACGAGGCGGTGGATGCTGGGCGCGCTGTTGAGCCCCGCGCTTCACCGAATTGCGACCGCGCAGGTGGCCGGCAAGGTCTACCGCGTGGGCTGGCTGGTGCCCAGCGTGCCGACGCCTGCGGTGACCTACCGACAATTCCTCGATCGTGCGACGCAGCTCGGCTACGTCGAAGGTCGGACGCTGCTGATCGACTACCGTTCATTTGACACGCTCGATGAGGGCAAAGCGCTGGCCGCCGAGTTAGTGCGGCGCAAGGTGGATCTCATCGTCGCCCAAGCACCGCCGGCATTGCTGGCCGCACGCAGCGCCACGCAGTCGGTGCCGATCGTCACGTTCTTCGTCGGCGACCCCGTTCGGATGGGCATCGTGCCATCACTTGCGCGCCCCGGCGGCAATGTCACCGGCTTCACCTGGGACGCTGGCGCAGAAGGAGTCGGAATGTCGCTCCAGATCACGAGGGAGCTGTTCCCCAGAGCGCGCCGCTTTGGGATGTTGTGGAACCAGGAGAACGACTCCGGTCCGTTCTACGCCCGGGAATTCGAGCTGCTCGGGAGCTCGTTCGGTCTGACCTTCGTGTCGGTCGGTGTACGGACACCGGAAGAGTTCGCGCCAGCGCTCGACCGGATGAAAAGCGAGAAGGTCGGCGCCGTCCTTGTCTTTACGGACCCGTTCACGATTCGCCACAGTGCTGCGCTGAGCGCCGCGTTGGGCCGCTATCGCTTGCCGGCGCTGTGGGGCTCGGCGGTATCGCCACTTCAGGGTGCGGTCGCTAGCTCCAGCTTCGACGTTCAGGACCAACCGCGCCGCGCTGCCGAATACATGGACCGCATCCTCAAAGGCGCCGCTCCGGGCGAGCTGCCGTTCCAGCAGCCGACAAGGTTTCAACTGGTCGTCCATGCGAAGACTGCACGTGAATTCGGCGTGCGGATCCCGCGCTCGGTGCTCCTTCGTGCAGACCGGATCGAGGAGCAGTAGTGGGTGACCGTTGCTGGTCGAGCGGCAAGCGCTCCGCCACCGTCCAGACGACGGCGGCTGTCTATTCCTTAGCCTTAGCTCTGTAAGCGGCCAGCGTTCTGCCGGTTGCACGGTCGGCAGTGCATGGCGCGACACGCTGCCTCTGATCGAATCAGCCGCAGAACAAGACCTTCGACCCGGTTCGTAGCGATTCAGCTGCCATTGGCTGCAGAGCAAGACCCGCATGTGGCGGGTCGCCCATACGATGGTCTTGATTCCGGCGCGATTCAGGTTCAGTCCGAGCGGCGGCGATGCTTCGACGCGGAGGATCGACCCCCTCGCTGCCGCCGTTCGCCGCGGCCCACTCACCGATCGTGTGGAGCGGCCGGTTCTGCTTGAGACCGGCAAGCTCGCACAAATTGCGCAAGATCCGCGAAATTGGGCCTTGCCGCCCCGCCCATCGCGTTGGCGAAGCGCCCTGGCTGACCTTTTAGGCTCCCATAAGTGCGACAGCAGACAGACGGGGTTGGCAGCACCGGTGCCTACTGGGACAGTAAGCGACAACAATTCGAGGAGTCCCGCTTCTCGGCAGCCGGACTGTGGTTGATCGCCCATTTGTGGATCGGGAGCCCGCCATGCACAATTTCCTGAGAAACAATCGAAGTGAGCTGATCGCGCGCTGCACGCACAAGGTCGCGCAGCGGCCCAAGCGAGGCGCGACGGCCGAACAGCTGGCGAACGGCATTCCGTTGTTTCTGGACCAGCTGACGCGAACGCTGCAAGCGGAGGACGCCGACGAAACGGCCGCAAGCATCCGTATCTCGGGCCCGGCGGGCGGCGACGCGTTGGCCTTGTCGGAGATGGGGGTGAGCGCAACCGCGCACGGGAAGGAA
>JBDSAB010000360.1:0-8544 GCA_039922395.1 Caldimonas sp. | reverse complement strand
AATGCCTGGCCACGGCGAAGGCGCGCTACGGCAAGAGCTGACCGAGCACATCAAGAATGGAAAAGCCGGCGACCGCCGGCTTTTTTTGTGTTGCGAGACGAGCCGGAGGCGGCTCGAGATGTTCAGGACCCGCGGGACGAATCCTTGCCCGGCCGGTACAGCGCAGGGTCCTCGCCCTTGGCGTGCGACTTGCCTTCGGCTTCCGCCTGGCGAAGCTCATCGGCCTCGGCGGGGCTCGTTGGCTTCGCATCACGCGCCGCCTCGTCGACCTTGCCCGACTTGGCGAAGTCGGTGGTCGCCTTGTCATATCGGCGGGCGGCGTCGTAGTCGCCCTCGCCTTGCACCCGATGGGCGTCGTCCGGTTGCTTGGCGTTGTCGGTGGGCTGGTTCATGCTCTTTGCTCCGTGAGGAAATAGGCGGACGCGCGACCTGGACAGCGTCCGCGGGATGGGCTTGAGTGGTCGCTGCGTCAGCGCACGCTGCCGCGGCGGAACAGGTTGACGATGGCGAGAAGGATGACGGCGCCGACCAGCGACACCAGGACCGATGCCAGGCTGAAGTTGTTCTGGTTGATGGTCCCGACGCCGACGAGCGGCGAGATGAACCAGCCTGCGAGGAATGCGCCGACGAGACCGACGACGACGTTGAGCACGATGCCCTGTTGGCCGTCGGTCCGCATCAGCAAGCTGGCGAGCCAGCCGACGATGCCGCCGATGATGAGCCAGATGATCAAGTTCATTGGAAACTCCTGATGGGTGCTGACGATCGGACCGCGTTCAACAAGGTGGCTCGACGTCGTTCGGTGAGCGAAGGGTAGTCAAGGTCCGCGCCGGGAGGCAGTCCTGCACGGGCCAACGTTCCGCAAGAGTCCCGTCGCTTTCAACGTAGGAAGGTGCCTACGCGGCCCCGATCGCTGCGAGCGCCTCAAGCCGCCACGCGAAGCGAGTCTTCCTGCACCTCGTCGGTGACGACGTCGAAGCGCCAGAGCGAATTCGCGCCGAACGCCATCGTGATCGGTACATCGCCGGCATCGCGGCCGCGCGCCATCACGATGCGGCCGATGCGGCGCTGGTTGTGTCGCGCATCGAAGGTGTACCAGCGATCGCCGAGGAAGACCTCGAACCAGGCGCTGAAGTCCATCGGCGAGGGCACCGGCGGGACGCCGATGTCGCCGAGGTAACCGGTGGTGTAGCGCGCCGGGATGTTCATGCAGCGGCAAAGCGTGACCGCGAGGTGCGTGAAGTCGCGGCACACCCCGACCCGCTCGCGGAAGCCTTCGACCGCAGTGCGCGTGGCACGCGCCAGCTGATAGTCGAAGCGGATGTGCTGGTGGACGAAGTCGCAGATCGCCTGCACGCGCTGCCAGCCCGGCGGCGTCTGGCCGAACTGGTTCCAGGCGAAAGTGAGGAGCTCGCTGTCGACTTCGCAGTAGCGGCTCGGCAGCAGGTACTGAAGGGTCGAGAACGGCAGCTCGGTCGGGTCGCGCTGGCGCGCCTCGGGGTCGTAGACGTCGGGCAGTCCCGAGTCGCGAACGAATGCGGTGTTGGTGAACCGGACCGACGCGACGCCGGCCGGCACGTTGACCCGGCCGCAATGGTTGCCGAACGAGTCGATGTACTCGTCGGCGATCAGGTCGTTGCTGATCCGGAAATCCTCCGGCGCAACCAGATCGTCGCGCCGCGACGGATGGACCCGCAGCAGGTAGATCAGCGCCATCGGCGATGCCACGCCGAGCTCGATGTCGAAGCCAATCTTGATGAGCATGAACCCTCCCGGTCTGTCCTGTCGTGCCGGCGCGCTTACTGCTTTCGCGACCGACGAGAAGGTTCGCATGCGACGCAGCGAAATCGCGTCCGACGCCGTTGTCAGCGCCTGTAGGAATCGGCCTCGCACGAAACCGTGCATGGTGCATCGCGCCCCTCGTCGGCGATGTAGGCACCCTCTGACGCTGCCTCGCGCACTAAACCGGTTTCCTCGCCGCAGCGCGCCCGATAACGTGTGGGCCAGCGAGGGAAGACGGATGAAGACGAGCCGGCTGGATGAATTCGTGAAGTGGTTTTTCAACGCTTCGCCGATGTGGGTCGATGAACGCAAGATCTGGCGACCGACGCCTGACTTCGAGTTCAGCGATCGACGGAGCCAGCCGCGCGATTCCACCGAAGCACACCGGTCGAACCGGAATACGAGGAGCAGTCGATCATGAGAACCGATCTGGTGTCCTGGCGCCCGGGCGGCACAACGTCCCCGGCGGCGCCTGCTGCCAAGGCGCAGCTGGCGAACTACCTGACGCTCGGCGGCGCGCTCCTGGCCCTTGCGTTGCTGATCGGCTTCTACTGGGTCGTGTCCTCGCTCGTCCAACGCGCAGAGAACGGTCGTCAACAGGCCCGTCTTGCCATCGAGCGCCAGGTTGTCTGCAGCGCCTTTGGCAGCACCGCGTCGCGCGAACTGTGTGCATCGACGACGGTTGCCACGCATATTCCGGCCAACGCGATGTTGCGGGCTTCATACGAGGCGCCGGCCTGGAACGGCCGCAAGCGCCAGTCGACCGCCAGCCTGCACTGAACGGCGGCGCAGTTGCGCTAGCATCGGGCAGCGTCCCGGCGGTCATCCGTGTCGGGCGCTTGCGAAGGCGCAAGCCCAGCCGCGTTGCCCGCGTCGACCGCCCGACGGCCCGCAACCGGCGCGGGCCGCTCCCCGAGCGACGGATGCCACAGGGAGGCTGGATGTGACGAGGGCGGCAGACTCGCTGGTTGTCTGCGAGCGGTGTGATCAGGCCTATCGCTGGATCCCGCTCGAAGCCGGTGCCGTCGCCCGTTGCACTCGCTGCGAAGCGGTGCTGGGTCGGGGCCACCGGATCGGGACCGAGACAGTCCTCGCGCTGACCGTCACCTCGCTCATCGTCTTCCTGGTCGCCGTCTTCTCGCATGTGATCTCGATTCGCCTCGGCGGCACCACGGTCGAATCGACCATCCCGGGTGCAGTGCTCGCCGCCTGGGACGAAGGCGACCAGATGGTCGCGGTGGCCACGGCGGTGACGGCGTTGATCGCACCCGCGCTCTACATCCTGCTGCGCCTCTACGTGCTCGTGCCGCTGGCCGCCGGCCGGATCCCGGTCGGCTTCGGGCCGGTCGTCCGCGCGCTGCACCAGGTGTCGCGCTGGAACATGCTCGAGGTGCTGACGGTCGGCGGCCTTCTGTCGCTGGTCCGGCTGGCGGCGCTGGCCGAGGCGGTGCCCGGCCCGGCGATGTTCGCGCTCGGTGTCCTCACCGTGCTGTTCGCGGCGATCGAAGCGGCCGGTTTGCGCCACCTGTGGTGGTACGTCCCGTGAGCGCGCCGACGACGGCCGCCGGGCCGCCGCAGGCGCTCGTTCCGGTCGACGGTCCGTTGCTCGGCTGCGAGAGTTGCGGCATGGTCTCGCGCGGCGTGCCGGAGGACCAGCTGCCCGAAGGCGCCGTCCTGCAGTGCTCGCGCTGTCACCATGCACTGCACCATGAGAAGCCGTTCAGCGTTCAGCGCACCTGGTCGTGCGTGATCGCCGCGGCCATCCTGTACATCCCCGCGAATGCGTTGCCGGTCATGAGCACGACATCGGGCTTCGAAAGCAGCACCCACACCTTGCTCGGCGGCATCCACGACCTGTGGGTCGACGGAGCCTGGGGCCTCGCGGTCATCGTCTTCGTTGCCAGCATCGCGGTGCCGGTCCTGAAGATCGCCGCGCTCGCGCTGCTGGCCTGGAGCGTGCGCAAGGCGCCCGACTGGCGCCGCCTCGAGCGGGCCCGCCTGTTCCGCCTGATCGAGCTGGTCGGCCACTGGTCGATGCTCGACGTCTACGTCGTCGTGCTGCTGGCCGCCTGCGTGCGCTTCGGGTCTCTGGCCAGCGCGCATCCGGAGCCCGGCCTGCTCGCATTTGCTGCGGTCGTCGTGCTGACCTTGCTGGCGGCCCACAGCTTCGATCCGCGAATGATCTGGCGCGACAGGCAGGACCATGGCTGAAAGCTCCGAAGAGGACGGACCGGCGTCGCCGCCGGCCGCGCTGCAGAACCTGCCGCGGCCGAAGGTCGACCGGCCGCGCCGGCTCGGTCTCTCGCTGGTCTGGCTGGTGCCGATCGTCGCGCTGCTGGTTGCCGGCTCGCTGTTTGTCCGGACCGTGATCCTGGTCGGCCCGCGCATCGACATCGAGTTCGCGACCGCCGACGGCATCGAGCCGGGCAAGACCGACGTGCGTTACAAGGAAGTCGTGGTCGGCAAGGTGCAGACCGTATCCCTGCGCGGCGACCGCAAGCGCGTGATCGTGACGGTCCGGCTCGACCGTTCCGCGGCCGGCCTCGCCGTCAAGGACACCCAGTTCTGGGTCGTCCGGCCGCGCATCGGCGCCGGCGGCATCAGCGGGCTCGGCACCTTGCTGTCGGGTGCCTACATCGGCACCGACGCGGGCGTGTCGGAGGAGTCCCGGGACAGCTTCGTCGGCCTCGAAGGGCCGCCGTTCGTGCTGCGCGGCGAGCCGGGTTCGGTCTTCGTGCTGCGCGCCGACGACCTCGGCTCGCTCGAGGTCGGATCGCCCGTGCTGTACCGCCGCACCCGCGTCGGTCGCGTCGTCGGCTATACGCTGGATCCGGCGCTCGACGAGATCGCGATCCGGGTGTTCGTCGAGGCGCCGTACCACACGCTCGTGACGTCGCAGGCTCGTTTCTGGAACGCGAGCGGCGTCGATGTCCGGCTCAGTGCCAGCGGGCTGGCCTTCAACGCGCAGAGCGTGGCGACCGTGCTGGCCGGTGGCGTCGCGTTCGAATTGCCGCCGGGGGTTCCGAAAGCGGAACCGGCCCGCCCGGACAGCCGCTTCGTGCTGTTCAACGACCGGCGCGCCGCACTCGCGCCCGAGGACGGGGTGCCGATTCCGGTGCGGATGATCTTCGACCAGACGGCACGCGGCCTGGCCGAGAACGCGCCGATCGACTTCCTCGGCATCGAGATCGGACGCGTCCGCACCGTCTCGCTCGATTACGACGCGAAGCGCCAGAGCTTTCCGGTCCGGGTGATGGCCGAGATCTTTCCGCTCCGTCTCGGCGCGGTGCGGGGCGCGCTGTTCAGTGGTATCGACGGCGACCCGGCCGCTGAGCTCAACGTCCTGAAGCGGATGGTCGAGAAGGGTCTGCGCGCACAGCTCCGCACCGGCAACCTGCTGACCGGCCAGCTGTTCGTGGCGCTCGACTTCGTGCCGAAGGCGAACAAGGCCACCGCGACGGTCGCCGACGGAACGCTCGACATGCCGACCGTGCCGGGCACGCTCAGCGAGGTGCAATCGCAGGTCGCCGAGATCGTGCAGAAGATGGCCAAGGTTCCGTTCGAGGAGATCGGGACCAACCTGGCTGCGACGCTGGGTCAGGCCAACAAGGCGATCGCACAGTTGACGCCGGAAGCGCGCAAGGCACTCGCCGAGGCGAGCGCCGCGATCGGCCAGCTGACGCCGGAGGCCAAGAAGGCGCTGGCCGAGGTCGAACGCACGCTGGCGCGCGCGCAGGCCTCGCTCGACAGCCTCGATCGAAACGTGACCAATCCGAACGCGCCGCTGCAGCGCAATGTCGAGGAGACGATGGAGGAATTGCGTCGCGCCGCGCAGTCGTTGCGCACCCTGTCCGACTACCTGCAACTGCATCCGGAGTCGCTGTTGCGCGGCAAGCCGGGCGATCCGGCACTGCCTGCCGGGCGGAGCCGACCATGAACGCATTGGCTTCGCGATCCGATGGGCACACCCTGGGCCGGCGTGCAGTCCGCAGCGCCGCCGGCCGCCGGCTCGCCACTGTCCTGCTCGCCCTCGTCTGCGGCGCGTGCGCGGCGCCGCCAGCGGTCCATTTTCATTCACTCGTCAGCCCGACGCATCCGACGCCGAAAGAGGGTCTCGGGCCGGTTGGCAGCGGGCCGGTGGTCTTCCTCGAACCGATCCGGATTCCGGTGGCGGTCGATCAGCCGCAATGGCTGCTGCGCCTCCCCGACGACACGTTGACTTTGCTCGAGCAGGAGCGCTGGGCCAGTCCGCTGCGCGACGAGTTTCGCCATGCGCTGATCGACATCCTGAGCAACCGCTACGGTGCGGTCGACGTGCGAACCGGCGGCAGCGCCGCCGTGGTCTGGCGGGTCTATGTGGGCGTCACGCGCTTCGAGTCACAGCCGGGCGAAGCCTGGCTCGAAGCCACCTGGAGTCTGGGTCCGCGCAATGTCGAGACACCGGTGTTGCGCTGCAAATCAGCGTTCCGGGAAACTTCGGACGGCGGCACCGCGGCGCTGGCGCAGGCGCAGCGCCGGACGGTTGCGAAGCTCGGCGACGCGATCGGCGACCAACTGCTGGCGCTCGCCCGCGGCGAACCGGGCCGCTGCCCGACCTGATCGTCGAAGCCCCCGCAGTCAGCAGGGTCCTACTGCAGGCACGTCGGGATTCTCACTCGCTGTCTCGGTGCCCGCCGATGCGGCGCGACCGGGGGGCGTCTTAGTCTTGTCGTGCGGGAGATCGGGCCTTCGTCCGGTCTGCGCCACGGAGAAGACGATGGACCGACTGGCAACCTGGGGAACGATCGCGGCACTGACCGTCATCGCAGCCTGCAGCAAGCAACCGGATGCGCCGGCCGCCACGGCGATCGTGGTACCGGCCAGTGCACCGTTGCCTCAGGTCCCGAGCGCTCCGGCGTCGGATCCTTCGCTGCCGTCTGCCGCGGTGGTCGCCAGCCAGCCCTCGACCGCCGGCCCGGAAGCGCCGACCGGCAGCCCCAATCCGCCGTCTCCTCCGGATGTCGTCGCATCGGGTGCCGCTCCTGCGGCAGCGATGCCGACGGCCTCCGCCGCGAGCCGGCCATGAACCTGCGAGCCACGGCTTCGCTGTCCGACCTGTACCGATGCCGACCGTTCGCCGCGGCGAGCGGAGTCGTCTGCGCGGCCATGGCTGCTCTCTGCACGCTGCCACGCGACACTCAGGCTGCGGAAGATGGGGTCCAGATCAACCCCAACGTGGTGCTGGCGTCCGCCCTGTCAGCGGCATCCGCCGACGATACGGAGGCCACGCGGCCGCGCTGGGCAGCAACGCCAGCCGATCGCGAGGAATCGACGACGTTCGCCGCGACGCGCTGGTCATCGAGCGCCGAGCTGTCCGGAGGGCAATACCGCTGGTCGGCTTCGCGCGGCAGTCTCGATGTGGGAATGAACTTCGTAATGCCTGCACAGGACGGCCGGCGCGTCGACTTGCGCGCCGACAATGCCGGCCCGCAGGTTCCGACCTTGCCATCGCTCAGCGTCGGCCTTCGGCGCGAAAGCCATGCAGCAACGGCCACCACCTTGCTCGACCGGTCCACGGGATCGACCCGCGGCGCTTCGTATGTGAGCAAGATCGGTCTGGAATGGAAGCCGCCGCAATCGCAGGTGAACTTCCTGCGCGAGGGCCTGGGCATCCGCCTCGACGGACACGACCGCATGACCGTGCGGCTGCGCAAGGGTGTGCTCGGCCTCTACATGCAACGAAAGTTCTGATCCGGTCCGAGGGCCGATCGGTCACCAAAGAAAAGCCCCCTGCATCTCGCGATGCAGGGGGCTTTTTGTTTGACTTAGGACCGACGTGCGTCGGTCGCTCGTTCACGGACGGACGGCGATCTCGTTCTTGACGCTCTTGACACCCTTGGTGCCCATCGCGATGTTGCCGGCGGTGCTCTTCTCGAGCGAGTTCTTGGCGAAACCCGACAGCATGACCGTCCCGTTGAGGGTCTCGACCTTGATCGCGGCTGCGTCGACGTCCTTGTTCTCGACCATCTTGGCCTTGACGGCCGTCGTGATGGCGGCGTCGTCGACGTATTCGCCGACGGTGGACTGACCGCGCGTGACAGCGCAGCCGGCGGTCGTGAGAAGCATGACGGCAGTGATCGTAGAAGCGAGGGTGGTGCGAAGGTTCATGGTGGTTTCTCCAGGGGTTGAATTAAGAGTTCTGCATGGACTGACGGTGACAGGCCCCACCGTCGACGGGCATCGAGACCCAGACGCAACGCGCGTTCATGTGCTCAACCAGTCGCTGAGCTCGTCCGCGTGCTCCTGCTCCTGGCTCAGGATCGACTCGAGGACGCGGCGCGTCGACACGTCCTTCTCGCCGATCAGCGCAATCATCTGGCTGTAGGCCTCGATGGCGACCCGTTCGGCGACGAGGTTGGCGCGGATCATCGCGTTGAGCTCGGTCGACTCGTCGTAGTCGGCGTGGCTCCGCTCGGTCAGGCTGTTGGGCGAGAAATCGGGCTCGCCGCCGAGCTGCACGATGCGCTCGGCAAGCTTCTCCGAATGCTCGGTTTCTTCCTGCGCGTGCACCATGAACTCTTCGGCGATCGCCGGCGAGGCCAGGCCCTTTGCGGTGTAGTGGTGACGCTTGTAGCGAAGGATGCAGACCAGCTCGGTAGCGAGTGCGTCGTTCAGCAGCTTCACGATGTCTTCGCGCCACGGACCGTAGCTCGGTGTCACCGCGCCGTCTTCGAGGCTGCGCTTGGCCGCGTCGAGCGCGGTCTGATCGAGTTGCAGACGCTG
>JBDSAB010000359.1:0-8424 GCA_039922395.1 Caldimonas sp. | reverse complement strand
TAGCGAGTGCGTCGTTCAGCAGCTTCACGATGTCTTCGCGCCACGGACCGTAGCTCGGTGTCACCGCGCCGTCTTCGAGGCTGCGCTTGGCCGCGTCGAGCGCGGTCTGATCGAGTTGCAGACGCTGTTCACCGGTCTTCGGGAGCGGTTGCACGTTGGTCGAGGTCGGTTGGTTCTTCATCAGGGATGGTTCCGATAGAGGTCGCCGAAGATGCGGCGTTATTTCTTCGTGGCCGCGCCGATGCCGAGAAGGGCGAACAGCACGACGGCGACGAACAGGACGAGGAAGACCAGGAACAGAATCTTGGCGACGCCAGCCGCTCCTGCGGCGACGCCCGTGAAGCCGAACAAGCCCGCGATGACGGCGATGACGGCGAAGATGACGGCCCACTTGAGCATGTTGTTGTTTCCCGTGCGGTGCGGACCATCGTCGATGCGATGTGTCGCCATGCCAGTACTCTAAGAACGGGCATGTGCACGCTCCATCGGAGCGGCGCGCCAACAGGTGTAGGACACGACCGCGATGCCGGGGGAGGCTCAAAAAAAAACGCGCCGGAGCGCGTTTTTAAAGACCCCACGGAGGGAGACCGACCGTGTATCCCGCGCAGGGGCGGGGACGGCAAGGGGCCGTTGGGAGGTAAGCTGTTCAGGGCATGGCTGCGTGGACGCTGTCGCCTTGGCGATAGGCTGCCGGTGCGGTTGTGTTGATCGTGGAAGTCGATGAAGGAGACTCGCCGCGAGCCGTGCTCGCATCGATCGGGCTCGATGATGGCGTCGTCGATCGGCTCGTAGGGCTTGTGACCGCTTCGCGCGCGGAACGCGCGGTCACCGATGCGAACATGCGCAGCCACGACTCGAGCGGAAGCTGTCTCATGACCCGTGATGCGACGGCCGGAAGGAGGCCCGCAAAGAGTGCAGGCCGCAGTATCCAGCGCCAGGGACGGGT
The DNA here is from genome assembly GCA_039922395.1 of Caldimonas sp. Lineage (GTDB taxonomy): Bacteria > Pseudomonadota > Gammaproteobacteria > Burkholderiales > Burkholderiaceae_C > Schlegelella_A. The sequence goes on along the minus strand of JBDSAB010000359.1, from coordinate 7,478 downwards.
CCATGCCACCAGGGCGCCGACGACGACCGCACCGAGGATCAACGCCACCGGGTTGCGTTCGGCCAGCGGCGCAGCGAACTTGCGCGAGGCTTCGCCGGCGACCAGCGTGGCGGTTCGCAACGGATGCTGACGCCACCAGGTGCGCACCGCATCGATCACCATCGTCGCGCCGGGCAACTCGTTCAGGCGCTCGGCAAGGTTCGCGGTGAACGAGCCATCGGAGCCACCGATTCCCGACGCGTGCGGGCTCGACTTCGGCGGCGCCGGCATCATCGTGCTGCGGAGTTGTTCGCGCGACAGCGCCAGCCGTTCGATCGCGCTCACGACCCGATCCTGCGCCGACAGATCTGTCGGCGCAGGAACACTCGGTGTGACGTTGATCGACGGTGAGGACATGACGGCGCTCATGCCGCGGCACTCACATCGCGCAGCATCGCCATGTCTTCGCTCAGCTGCTTCTTGACGGTTTCGAACGGCTTGCGGTCCATGTCTGCGCGTGCTTTCATGATGCAGAACACGCCCGCAATCACCGGCACCAGCGGCACGAGGATCAGCAGCCACGGCCAATTCATGTTGTCCGGAGGAACGACCGCCCACAGCATCAGTGCGACGCCGGCGAAGATGAGCCCGGCCGAAAGCAGAAAGAGCGAGACGGCATAGAACACGACCCGCGAGATCCACATCTTCGACGTCGCGCCCACTTCGGCGCCGACCAGCTCGGCATACGCCTCGACGTGGTCGCCGAGCAGTTGCGGCTTCGTCGCGATCAGATGCAACAGCGGATGGATCATGGGCATTCCCTGTCTTCAAGGGACTCGAAAAGAGAAGGCGTCGGCCGCACCGCGACCGACGCATCGGCTGGATCAGTCGCGCGAACGACCCATCAGGCTGACGAGGCCCATCAACAGCGCCCCGGTCGCGGCGGCGATCAGCATCGACTTGACCGGCTCGTCCTTGACGTAGGCGACGGTCGACTCGCTGGCGAGCTGAGCCTTTTCGCGCAGTTGCTGCGAGCTGTCGCGCATCGCCTCGAGGCCGCGCTTGGCGGCGTCTTCGGCCTTGGCGGAAACGCGATTGATCAGTGGAGCGGCCTGGCTGCGCAGGTCGTCGACCTTGTTGGACAGCGCATCGAAGGCTTCGTCGGCGGTCCGCTGGGTCGAGCGAATCGCGCTGTCGGCGGCGTTCGAGGCCTGGTCGGCGACGTTGGCTGCGGTTTGGCCGAACGGTTTCGTCGTGGAGCTTGGCATGTTCATTTTGAAGGTCCTTTGGAGTGTGCCGGTTCCGATGGAGAGCGTCCCAACGCTTCCGTATCTCGCATCGTCCGATCCGGCTCGACGCGATGGACTAGTGTGGGACGGCCACATTGTCGCTGCGATAGGTCGCGCCGCCGCTGGATTGTCGGGAGACTGTGCCAGCAACCGTAGGACGATCCCGACAGCGCGGCGGCTCGATTCGGCCGCTGCGATCAGGCCGCGACCACTTGCTTGCCGCTCTCGACCGGAACGGGGGTTGGCGGCGTCTCGGGAAGCGACGCGAAGATCGCCGTGCCGCAGCCAGGGGCGGACTCGATCGTCATCTCGCCGCTCTCCGATTCGACCCGGAACTGCATGCCCAGCAGTCCGTGCGTGGCGAGGTGGCGATGCCGAGGATCGAAGCCGACGCCGTTGTCGCGCACGCAGACCTCGACCTTGCCGTCGCGCGGCGTGACCATGACCTGCACGCGGCTCGCCTTGGCGTACTTCGCAATATTGGTCAGCGCCTCCTGGACCAGGCGGTAGATCGTCAGCTCGGCCGACGGACTCAGGTTGACCGGGTGCAGGTCGCAGTCGACCTCGAGCTCCATCCGGGCGCTGTACTCCCGGACGAGGATCTCCAGCGCTGCGACCAGCCCCAGGTTGCTGAGCGACGAGGGACGGAGGTCCTCGATGATCCGGCGCTTCAGCGCGATGCCGCTGTTCAGCGCCTCATTCAGGTGCGCCATCCGCTCGGTGACTTCGGGCGTGGTCGGGCCAAGGCGTGTCTTGAGGCGCGCGGCATCGAGCTTCGCGGCCGTGAGCAGTGCGCCGAGCTCGTCGTGCAGCTCGCGGGCCAGGTGGCTGCGCTCGTCTTCGCGCACGGTCTGCAGGTGCAGCGCAAGCTCCTTGAGCTGCGCAGTACGGGCCGCAACCTCGACCTCGAGGCGATCGCGCTCCGCCTGGACCACGTTCTGCTGCTCGCCGCGCTGGCGGTCGAGCGCCGCAGTCTGGCGAAGGTACATGAACAGCGCGAGCAGGCTGAGCGCCGTCATCGTCGTGACGCCGAGCCGGTTGAGCAGCAGCGTCTGGTTGATGCTTTCGCGGTCCTTCGAGACCTTCGCCGTCTCGAGCGCCAGCAACTCGTTCGAGAGGCTGCGGATCGTGTCCATCTTTTCCTTGCCGATGTTGGTCAGCATCAGCTCGCGCCAGCTCTCCGGGCTGCCTTGGTCGTAGAGCCGGATCGTCGTCGACATCTCGGACTGCTTCTCGCCGATCAGCTTCTCGACCCGGCCGATCAATTCCGAACCGGCGTCGTCCTTGCCGTAGTAGTCGCGCAAACGGACCAGAGACGCGCGGATCGTCGTGAGTGAATCGGTATAGGGCTGCAGATAGTCCTTCCGACCGCTCAGCAGATAGCCGCGCTGGGCGCTCTCGGCCTCGGTCAGCACGTGGCGCAATGTCTGGATCTCGGTGCGCGCATCGCCGCTCTCGCCGAGTGCGCCCAACGTGGCCGAAGCGCCCTGGTAAGAGGCCTCGCTGATCCAGAACATCGCGAGCGCGGTGAGTGCCGCGAGCGGAAACGCGAAGGGGCTTCCTCGGAGACGCGAAATCAGGCGGCTGCCCATCGCTTGCCTCTAAACTCGGGGAAAATCACGTTGGGGGTTAAGCCATGATTCGAGTTGCCATCATCGATGACCACGCCATCGTTCGCGCCGGGCTGCGTCAGTACTTTTCCGAACAGGTCGACCTGACGGTCGTCGCCGAGGCGGCGAACGGGCGCGAGGCGCTCGACATCGTGCGCAAGGGCGAGGTCGACGTCATGGTGATGGACCTTTCGATGCCCGACCAGAGCGGCGTCGATGCGCTGGCCGCGATCAAGGCGCGCGCGCCGGACCTGCCGATCCTGATCCTGAGCGGTTTTCCAGAAGAGCACTACGCCACCACCTTGCTGCGCCAGGGCGCCAGCGGCTACCTCAACAAGGAGTGTGACCCCGAAGAGATCGTGAAGGCAATCCGGACGGTCTACCGCGGTCGCAAGTACATCACCGCGGGCGTCGCCGAACTGCTCGCCGACGGACTCGGCGGCGGCGCCGACAAGCCGGCTCACGAACAACTCTCCGAGCGTGAATTCCAGGTCTTCCTGCGCCTCGCCAAGGGCGAGACCATCGGCCACATGGCGAACAGCATGTCGCTCAGCGTGAAGACGGTCAGCACGTACCGGACGCGCGTGATGGAGAAGATGAAGCTCGAGTCCAACAGCGACCTGACCTACTACGCGCTGAAGAACGGGCTGATCCAGTAGGACCGCGTCACGAGATCTGCCCATAGAGGCTGTGCCCGGTCGAGCCGTCGGCCAGCCGGCAGCAATAGAGAATCAGCGCATCGATCTCGTTCGACTTGTCGAAGACCCGATCGGCGCCGAGCTCGAGGCATTTGCGGCGCATGTCGGGCGTCGCATAGTTGCTCAGCACCACGAGCTTGATCGGGCGCTCTGACAGCGAGGCCGTCTTCAGGACGCCGAGCCCCGAGCCGCTCTTCAGGAAGATGTCGACGATCGCCAGATCGCAGACGTTGTCGGCGAGCCAGCGCAATGCGCCGGCCTCGTCATCGGCGGTGCCCACGACCTGGATCGGAGCCATTTCCTCCAGCGCTGCGACGAGGTTTTCCCGGATGACCGGGCTGTCTTCGACGATGAACGCTGTGAGTGATGTCATGGATCGCGTGGATTCAACCGTGCCTTGCAAGCGTCGAGCAAGCGACCGGCGCACTCACTGTTGCCTCGTCGCACAGCGCCGCGCCGGCAGGGCGCAATCCGCTTTCGCAGTCTGCCCGCTTCGGGGCTGGATCGACACACGTCGTCTGCCCGTCAATGTGCCGGACCATTCCTACAGATGGCAGCCAGAGCGCCGCTGCCTGCCAGAATCGCGCCGATGATGCGCTATTCGAGGCGATTCGCGATCGGGCGGAGCGTGGCAAATGTCTGGATTGCCCTCATCTTGGGTCTGACGGTGTTGCAAGTCGCCGCTGCCGAACCGGTCAAGGTCGGCTCGAAGCGCTTCACCGAGTCGTACATCCTCGGCGAGATCGTCAGCCAGACGCTCAACGCGCAAGGGGTGGCAGCCGAGCACCGGCAAGGGCTCGGCAACACGGGGATTCTGGAACGTGCGCTGGCGAGCGGCTCGATCGACGTCTACCCCGAATACACCGGCACGATCGTGCGCGAGCTGCTGAAGCGCGAAGGCAATCCGGGACTCGCTGAACTCAATGCATGGCTTGCGCCGCGCGGGCTGAAGGCGGCGGTACCGTTCGGCTTCAACAACACGTACGCGCTCGCGATGCTCGAGTCGCGCGCGCAGGCGCTCGGCATCCGCAAGATCTCCGACCTGCTGCAGCCGCGCACCGCCGCGCTGCGTCTCGGTCTGTCGCACGAATTTCTGCAGCGCGCCGATGGCTGGCCGGCGTTGAAGGCCGCCTACGTGCTGCCGATCGAGGCCGGCGCCGGGCTCGACCACGGTCTCGCCTACGACGCGATCGCGGCCGGCAAGATCGATGTGATCGACGTCTACTCGACCGATGCCAAGGTCGGGCGTTTTCACCTGCGGGTGCTCGAGGACGACCGCGCCTTCTTTCCGCGCTACGAAGCGGTCTTGCTGATGCGCGCCGCGCTCGACCCGGCGCCGCTGCGCGGCCTCGAAGGGCGCATCGATGCGACGACGATGATCGCGCTCAACGCGCAGGTCGAACTGGATGGGCGCACATTCGCCGAGGTCGCGCGCGGTTTCGTGGCGCAGGGCGGGGCGGCGCCCAAGAGCGCGAATGCGCAGACCCAATCGATTGATAGAACTCGGCCGACTCTCATCGACCGCGTCTTTGCGGCGGATTTCAACCGTCTGCTCGGCGAACACCTCCTGCTCGTGTTCGGCTCGCTCGGGCTCGCCGTCCTCATCGGTGTTCCGATCGGCATCGCCGCCTGGCGCTGGCCGCTGTCGGCGCCCGCGCTTCTCGCCGTGGTCGCGGTGCTGCAGACCGTGCCGTCGCTCGCGCTCCTGGCGTTCCTGATCGCGATCGTCGGCGGCATCGGGCTGGTGCCGGCGCTGATCGCGCTGTTCCTGTATGCGCTGCTGCCGATCGTGCGCAACACCCTGGTCGGCTTGCGCACGGTGCCGGGCGAGCTCGGCCGCGCCGCACTCTCGCTCGGTCTCACACCGGCGCAGAGCCTCGCCCACGTGCAGCTGCCGCTCGCGTTGCCGACCATCCTCGCCGGGATCAAGACGGCGGCAGTGATCAACGTCGGCACGGCGACGATGGCGGCGTTCATCGGCGCCGGTGGTTTCGGTGAACGCATCGTCGCGGGTCTTGCCGTCAACGACACCGCGACGATGCTGGCCGGCGCGCTGCCGGCTGCCGTGCTCGCGCTGATCGTGCAGGGCGCTTTCGACCTCGCCGAGCGCCGCCTGATGCGGGGTCGCGTCGACGTCGGCTGAGCGGCGCGGTAGAGCGCGCGGAGGCAGTGCATCCCGAGGCGGCTGCGACAATCGCGGGATGCCTTTTTTGGACTGGTTGACTCCGGCGCTGCTCGTCCTGGTGCTGCTCGTGACGCTCTGGATCGCGTGGCGGCGCGGCGAAGCAAGCGCGCTTCGTTCTTTGCGCGACGACATCCACACGGCGGTGCGTGGCGACGTGCAACAGCTCGAGCGCGAGCTGCGCGACGAGTTGGCACGCAGCGCGCTCGGCACGCGTCAGGAGCTGTCGCACAACCTGGCGACTTTTCAGGGCATGCTGCTGGCTCAGCACGGCGACGTCGCGCAGCGCCAGAACGAGCAGATCGACAGTTTCCGCACGCAGCTCGCGGCGACCCAGCAGCACCTTGCCGACACGCTGCGCCAGACGACCACGACGCTCGCCCAGCAGGCGCTCAGCGCACGCGAGGCGCAGGACGCGTCGCTCGGTCGCAGCACCGAGCTGCAGGCGAATTCGCTGCAGCGCTTCTCGGACACGCTGAACGAGCAGCTGCGTGCGCTGTCGCAATCGAACGACCAGCGCATGAACGAAGTCCGCGCGTCGGTCGAGACCAAGCTGGCAGCGATCCAGACCGACAACGAGAAGAAGCTCGAGCAGATCCGCGCCACCGTCGACGAGAAGCTGCACGCGACGCTCGAGCAGCGCCTCGGCGAGAGCTTCAAGCAGGTGGCCGACCGGCTCGACCAGGTGCACCGCGGCCTCGGCGAGATGCAGGGCCTGGCGAAGGACGTGGGCTCGCTCAGCCGCGTGCTGAACAACGTCAAGACGCGCGGCAACTTCGGCGAGGTGCAACTCGCCGCGCTGCTCGAAGAAGTGTTCACCGCCGACCAGTTCAGCCGCAATGTCGAGACGATTCCGGGCAGCAACCAGCGCGTCGATTTCGCGCTGCGCCTGCCGGGCCGGCGCGACGACGGCGTGCCGCTGTGGCTGCCGATCGACGCGAAGTTTCCACGTGAGGACTACGAACGCCTGCTCGACGCGCAAGAGCGCGCCGACCCGGTCGCCGCCGAGATCGCTGCGAAAGCGATCGAGATGCGGCTGCGTGCCGAGGCGCGCTCGATCCGCGAGAAATACATCGCCGCGCCGCACACCGCCGACTTCGGCATCCTGTTCGTGCCGACCGAGGGCCTGTATGCCGAGGCGCTGCGCCGGCCCGGGCTGGTCGAGGCGCTGCAGCGCGATCACAAGATCATGCTGGCCGGGCCGACGACCTTGCTCGCCACCTTGAACAGCTTGCAGATGGGTTTCAGAACACTCGCGCTGGAGAAGCGCAGCGCCGAGGTCTGGGAGGTGCTGGGCGCCGTCAAAACCGAGTTCGGCAAGTTCGGTGATGTGCTCGCGAAGACCAAAAAGAAGCTCGACGAGGCCAGCAGCAGCATCGAGCTGGCCGAGCGCCGCACGCGCGTGATGGCTCGCGAGCTGAAGTCGGTCGAGGCCTTGTCGGACACGCGCTCGCAATTGCTGCTGCCTGGTGCAGAAGCCGACACAGCGGACGAAGACAGTGCCTGATTCCTTCGAGGCGACGCGGCCAATCCGCCGTCGCGCGCTGCCGCTCGCGAACGTGCTGGTTGCGCTGATCATCGGCCAGATCTGCCTGCATTCGACGATGGCCGGCATCCGCATGGCCGCGCCGCTGTGGGTGCTGCGGCAAAGCCATGCCGAGTGGGCGGTCGGCGTGCTGATCGGGCTGTTCGCGGCGGCGCCGATCGTGCTCGCGCTGCA
>JBDSAB010000358.1:0-7943 GCA_039922395.1 Caldimonas sp. | reverse complement strand
GAGGCCAAGCTGTTGCCGGGCAAGACGCTGGACAACTTCGACTTCAACACCGTGCCGATGGTCTCCAAGGCCCAGGTGATGGCGCTGTGCGCCGGCGACGAGTGGTTGCGCAACGGCGCCAATGTCCTTCTTCTTGGACCGCCAGGCGGCGGGAAGTCGCACTTGTCGTCCGCCATGGGCCTGGCCTTGCTGGAGAAGGGTTGGCGGGTGCTGTTCGCGCGGACCTCGGATCTCGTACAGCGGCTGCAGGTGGCGCGCCGGGAATTGGCGCTGGAAGCGGCGCTGACGCGACTGGATCACTTCGACGTGCTGATCCTGGACGACTTGGCCTACGTCACCAAGGATCAGGCCGAAACGTCGGCCTTGTTCGAGCTGATCAGCACGCGCTATGAACGGCGCTCGATGATCATCACGGCCAACCAGCCCTTCGGCGAATGGGGCAAGGTGTTCCAGGATCCGGCCATGACGCTGGCGGCGGTGGACCGGCTGGTCCATCACTCCACGATCTTCGAAATGAACGTCGAGAGTTACCGACGGCGTACCGCCATCGAACGCAAGCCAGTCGGTGCAGGACGCCCGGCCAGCTATGCGACGCCGAAGAACGTCGGCGTTCCCAAACCCAGCGACAGTCAGCCCGCCCGATAGACACGGCCCGCGACAATCAAATGTCGGGCATGATCGTCGCGCCGCGACACGGTTCTCATCCAGATTGTCGCGCGCCTCTCATCCAGATTGACGCGCCACACTCCGACGAGAGCGACGGCGGGTCGTCCGTTGATGGTGACGACCGTTCGTCACCCTGACTGACCGCACGGCAACTTGGTGGCTCTACCTAGTTGCCTATACTGCCCCGCATGTTGCTGCGCCTCTCCCGCTGCAGACGCGCGAGTGCGATCGGCGCCTTAGTCTTTGGCTCAGCATGCGCATGCTTGGCCGCCGGGCCGGGCATCCCCTTTAAGCAGGTTGCGACCACCGGCGAAGCCGCTCCGAGCGGGGGAGTCTTCGACCGCTTCGGTAGCGAGGGGACTCCCATCGTCGCGCCGATCAACGCGCGGGGCGACGTGGCCTTCTTCGCCACCCTTGGGCGTGGCAACAGTGGTGAAGGGCTCTTCCGATGGTCGCGTGGGCGCACAGTCGCCGTCGCGCGAGAGGGCGACCGGGTGACGTCAGTCGGCACGTTGTCTGGTTTCGGCAGGCACCCGGTCCCAGCGCTGGGTGATGACGGAACGGTGGTGTTCTCGGCCGCAATATCAGGGGGTCGCGTCGTCGAAGGCCTGTTCGCCAAACGCAACAGCGTCCTCCGGCCCGTCGCACTCGCCGGAAGTCAGGCGCCTGGCAACCTAGGCGTGCTCGCCTCTCTCGACGCGCCGGCGATCAACGCACGCGGCGACATCGTCTTTCTCGCCAGCCTGCGACGTGGACGCGAGGCTTCTGAGGCGGTGTTGATCACCTCGGGCGGCCGTTTGCGCAAGGTGGTTGCGCAGGGAGAACCCGCCCCCTCGGGCGGCAGCTTCGCTGCGTTCGGTCCGCCGACGATTGCGCGCGACGGCACCGTGGCATTCGGCGCCTCGATCGAGGGCCGCTCGGTTCCGGGTGGCATCTTCGTCTGGAAAGCCGATCAACTGCGCATGGTGCTGGGGGCGGGCGACGAGACGCCGATCGGCGGCATCTTCGCGAAGTTCTCCGAGCGCATCGGCTTCGGTGACGACGGCACGATCGTCTTTCACGGGCAGGTGAAGGGCGGGCCCGTGGGTGCGGGCGTCTTCGCCATTCAGGAAGGGCGGACCCGGGCCGTCGCGCTCTTGGGTGATGGTGCACCCGGCGGTGGGCGTTACTCAAACTTTGGACTGTGGCCCGCCGTCAATGCCACCGGGACCATCGCCTTCACCGCGGCCGTGGACGGCGGACCGAGCCCGGTGATCGCGGTGCGCATGGCTGCGGAGGGGCCGCGCCGGATCGTCGGTGTCGGCGATACCGTCGCGGGCGGCGGGCGGATTGCCTCGTTGAGCCTGCTGCCGGTGGTCAGCATCGGCGGAGGCGGTGAGGTCAGTTTTGCCGTGGCGCCGACCACCGCCGAAGCTGGTCCCGAAGGGCTGTTCGTCGCCCCCTGATGCCCGGACGGGCCTCAGTTCATATCGTAGGGCGGGTACTCGGCAAACACGTTGGCTGGCGTGATCAACTTGTGCGACGTGACCGTACGTGCCGGAACGTTCTCCCCCCGCAGCATGCGGATTGCGATCGGTAGCACGTCGTAGCCCATGCGATCCAGATAGAACGCCACGGAACCGAGTACGATGCTGGCGCGATTGTTCGGGTCGAGTTCCTTGCGATCGTTGGCGCCGCCGTGAATGCTTCGATCGACGCCGTGACCGACGATCGCGGCGTCGCGTGCACGACCGGCGGCGTCGACGGCCGACTTCGCGGCCAGCGCCGTCGCATCGTCGGTGGCGGCGATCAGAACTTTGCTCGTCGGCTGGGAGGCGAGCAGCGGCGCGAGCAGCGGCGCCACCTGGGCAGGATTGCCTTGCGTCTCGAGCGTGGACACTCGCACGTTCGGCAATCGCTTGCGCAGCGCGTCGGTGACGCCCCGGACACGATCGCTGTTCGTCGACACCCGACCAATCACAACTGCGGCGACGGCCTGGCCGGCCCAGGTGCGCGTGGCGAATTGGCCGAGCGTGTCGCCGGCGATCCGCCCGGCCGCAGTGTTGTCCAGGCTGTAAAGCGGCGCGCCGGGCACCGGCTCGTTGACCGCCAGCACGGGAATACCTGCAGCCTTCAGCTTTTGCGCTACCGCTGCGTTGGCTGAGCTGCCAAGGTGGTACTGCACATAGAGATCGACCTTCCGGGCAACTGCGGCCTCGGCGTTCGCTACGGCGCGCGCATCGTCCCTGTGGTTGTCATAGAAGACGAGGTCGATTGGCAGGGTGCGCGCCGCGAGTACGAAGCTCTGCCGGATCTCGGCGCCCGAGAACCCAGTGCCCTCGACGCTGACGCCGGGCTCCTCGTTCGCGTTGGCGAACGCAATGGTGTAGCGGCGGTCGGGTCCGGCCGCGAGCGCCACCGCCGTGGCGAACACCGCGGCCCCGGCAAGGATGACGCTTCTCACCAGGCGGCTGTGCGGAAACTGCCGCAGGCCGCTGGCCACATCCGTCATTGGATCGCGTCGATTGCGACGAAGTTGCCGGTCAGGCCAACGGCCTTCGGCACGGTCATGTTGACGAAAAACGTTGCGCGCTTGGTCGACGCGGCTTCGGCAGCGATCAGATCCGTGCGCACGTTCTCCATGATGTGGATGCCGTTATCGGTGAGCAAGATCGCATGGACTGGAAACGCCTCTTTTGGGTTCTCGCTAGGGATTACCTCGACAGCCCAGTTGTCGGTTCCGACGGCCACGACCTTCTGGCCGGCGAGCCAGTTGGCGGCTTCTTTGCCGATCCCCGGTTCGCCGCTGTTGTAGAGCGCGTTCTGCGCGGGGAACTGCTCGAACAGATCGCCCCATCCGGTGTGGATCATGACCATGTCACCTTCGCGCAGTGTCACGTTGTACATCTTGAGGCCTGCCTGCAGGTCAGCCACGCTGATGACGGCGCCCTTGTCGATGCAGGCCTTCTTGCACGCCGGGTTGGTCTTGAGCTTTCCGGCGTCTTGGTAAACCTTGACCATGTCGATGATGACGCCGCGTGTCGCGAACGACTTGAGGTTCTCAAGGCCCAGCTTGGTCATGTTGTTCTGGTTGATGAACTTGCCCATGGGGGTCTGGTTGTAGTAGCAGTCCTTTATTCCGATGTGACCCATGCCGTCGAGGTGCGTGCCAACGTGGCTCTGGCTGAGCCAGGTGTCCTCCATGTAAGTGAGCTGGTTGTCGCCGAACGAGGCACCGGGTGCGAGGCTCGTGGCAGTCAAGACTGTCTTGGTGAAGCGCGAGCCGAAGAGCGGCACGCCATCGACCAGCGGATACGACATGTTGGTGACCTTGCCGGTCTGGATCTCGGCAGCGGCCGCCTTGGTCACCGCGGGCGTGACCCGGTTGGTGGCGCCGGTCTGATCGTTCGGACCGAACGGCGACGGCTTGACGACCGACTTGCAATCACTTTGCGCAAATGCGACAGGCGCCGACGCGAGCGCCATAAATGCCAAGGCGGTTATCAAGGCGGTGCGAAACATGTTGAGGCTCCTAGGTTTAATTCGATGACATTCTTGTGCAACGAGAACACCGCGGGCTTCGACCAATCCGCACCCAAAGCCTCCGCGGGCAGAACCGTGGGCGACGCCAGTCTATTCCTGGCATCCGACTCTGTCGATGGGCATCCTATAGAGGCTCGAAGGCTGGCACCTTAAAGATTGGCAGGGGTGCCGCACCCGTGCTATCAGGCAAGGAACGACGGATCGCCCATCCGTAGGTCTACAAGTGCCAAGTGGGCTGGCAAGCCAGGCGATGGCTTGCATCTATTGCCAGGGCCGACGCTTCTAACTCATCTTGCCGACTTCAACGACCTTCGACTGCCGCAGGACGTGCTGCCCGCTTAAGAAACGAGCGCTGATGCAGTTGCGCCCTGGGTTGCTCTATTCAAACAAAGCGCGCGTGGCCTGCCGACCCGCCATCACCTCGCTGAAGCGGCGGCCCCCAATGGCACCCCCATCGACCACGATGTCGGTGCCGTTGACGAATGACGATTCGTCACTAGCCAAGTAGATGGCGGCGTTAACTATGTCGTCGGGTATGCCGGCCCGCGGCAGAGCTTGCATCTTGCCCAGCACCGCCTTCATTTTTTCGGCGCTGGCTTCAGCGGCAGCACCCTTCAGACCATAGGCCTTGCCGAAAATGCCAGTGGCAATGCCGCCGGGAGAAATGGAATTGACGCGCACGTTGTCTTCGCCCAGCTCCAGTGCTGCGCAGCGGCTCAGGTGAATCAGCGCGGCCTTGGCGGCTGAGTAGCCGAGCGTGCCCGCATAGCCGGCGCGGTGCCCAGCGATAGAACCGATGTTGATGATGCTGCCCTGCTGCTGCGCGCGCATGGATGCCGCGACATGCTTCATGTGCGCCATCGCACCACGCACGTGCACCGCAAACGTGTAGTCGAAGTCTTCGAGCGACACCGTTTCAAGACGGGCACTACCCGTCGCACCGCCAGCGTTATTCACCAGCACGTCGATGCGGCCGCTTGGGGCTCTGGCCGCAGCGATGGTGCGAGCCGCATCGGCTTCCACTGCAGCGTCGGCTTCGATGAACGTGGCGCCGGTGGCTTGTGCCACTTCGGCCCCAAGCTCAGCGCGCCGGCCACTGAAAAAGACTGAGGCGCCTTCTTCTACGAAGCGCTCCACCATGCGCCTTCCGATGCCGCTGGTGCCGCCAGTGATCACGACGACTTTGCTTTGGAGTCTCATGTTGAGCCTTTGAACCTCATTGGGATGCACGAGTGTGGCGGCGCGCTTTCAGTGGGTCAAGGTGCACAGCATCTAGGAGGACGGTGTATCGCACCTGGGCGAAACAGACACCTTGTCGACGGCACGACAGACGCACACGGGCTGCTGGCACCGATCTGCTACGGTGCCGCCCGGTTACAGGTTTGGTGACGCCTGGTGACTCCCTCTGAGGTCTGGTGAGACTGCTGTCCGGTGGGACGTCGGACGGTGTTTCGGGTTCCGAGTAAGCTGATGCACGTCTGTCCGGATTCTTTGGACACTTGCAGGAGGAAACACTCATGACGATGATCCATCGCCTGGCGATCCTGACCCTCGCAGCGATACCTTCGGCCCAGGCGCTCGCCGACGTCCGCCTGACGAACGACTTCCCCGGCGGCGGCTACATTAGCACCTACACGCTCGCCACCGGCACTGCGTACAGCGACGCCACGCTAGTCGAATGTTCGCGTTCGCGCGGACGTCAGAACGAGCCGTCTGTGGCCGTCAACCCGCGCGACACGCGGGTGTTGATCGGCAGCTCGAACGACTACTGCGCCGTCTATAACGACGGCGACGACGCCAACGGCGCGCCGATCCCCTCCGGGCCGATCTGGCTCGGCTACTACCGCTCGGAAAACGGCGGCACGAGCTTTCGCAGCTCACTCGTGCCCGGCTATCCCGGGGACACGTCGCCGTATGCGGCGCTGGCCCGGGTCCGAACCGCGGGCGCTGGCGATCCGGTGATCGCGTGGGATGGACACGGACGCGTCTTCATGGGCGCCGAAAGCTCGGGCGATCCCGAGGGATCAAAGAAGGGGTTCGGTGACGTATGGGTGGCCCGCTTCGACAACCCGAACGGCGAGAGCGGCAACACGCTCGACGACGGCAAGCGCTTCGTCGGCTCGACCGTCGTCGGCAGCGGCTCGTCGTCGCCCAATACGGGTGTGTTTCACGACAAGACCGCCATTGAGGCGGACCGCACCGGCGGCCGCTGCGACGGCACCGTGTACTTCGCCTGGTCCCGATTCACCGGTGCCGGAAACAACAACATCTATCTGGCGCGCTCGACCGATCATGGCGAGACCTGGTCGCATCCGATGAACCTCACGCCGCGCGAAGGCGGCTTGCAATTCCCCGACATCGCCGTCACCGGCAACGGCAACGTCTACGTCACCTACCGCACGTTCGAGCGCAAGAACGGCCAGTCGAACGCGATTGAGATCGTCAAGTCGACCGATTGCGGCAAGACCTTCGGGCCGTCGTCGCTGGTCACGACTTTCATCCCCTACGACGCTGAAGACCGCACTGATGCCGGTGCCAGTGCCCGCGATTGCGGCGATTTCGCGAGCCACTGCCAGTCGGGCTACACCTTCTTCCGGCGCGACTCGTCGCCCCGCTCCACAGCCGACCAGTACGACGTGGCGCGCGAATGGGTGTACATCGTCTTCGATGCCTCCAAGCCGGGAACACAAGTCGCCACCGGCACGACCTACGGTTCAATCGAGTCAGGCACCGGCAGCCAGTCGGGCGCCTACCTCGTGCGCTATGACGGCTCGACCGGCAAAGCAACAGCGCCCAAGCTGATCGATAGCCAGACGACGGGGCACCAGAGCTTCCCCGACATCAGTGCCGACGGCGGCGTGTTGCACGCGCTCTGGTGGGACAGCAGACTCGACCCCTGCTATTCGCCGGCACGGCCGATCGGCAACTGTGCCGACCGCCGCACCGTGCCGTCGCTCGATGCATGGGCCGCGGTGTCGTTCAACGGCGGCGAGAGCTGGACCGATTTCGCCCGCGCGACCGCCGTCTCCAGCAATCCGAACTACGAGCAGTTCAGCGGCCGCACCGTGCCGTTCGCCGGCGATTACCTATGGGTCACGTCGCTCGGCCGCTTCGCGTTCGGGGTCTGGACCGACTGGCGCAACACCGTGCCGGGAACCGACTTGCGCGAGGGCACGAGCGAAGACGAGGACGGCGCTGACGTTCTGCAATGCCGAACGCGGCTGGCGTCGGGCACCATCACCGGCGACACCTGCCCGCGCGCAGGCGGACTCGATCAGAACATCTACGGCGCGCCCACACCGTAGCATGCCAGACGCTCGCGGCACGATCCAGCCGCGTCGCGAGCAAGATTCCGACCCCTCGCCGCTCGCGGGTAGGTATCCCACGGCCAGCTACCCCGATGGGCCCTGCCGTCCTTCCCGTCGTGCGAAGCAGGCGGGAGGAGGGGCGGGACCTGCCTTGCCACATTAGGGTCCGCAAGAATCAGCGGAAACCCAACGCTTCGGTGCCCGTACGAGAACCAGCGCGCTGACGGCGGGGCACCTAGCCACAACGCGCGTGCGTGCGACCGGTACGCGTCCTATTGCCGCCACTCAGGGCCGATCACTGGCTGGCAAAACTCGGCCAGGGGACTAAGCCGCTCGCGCGGCAACGCTTCGTCGTTGCGTAGCCGAGTGCTCGGGAGAGTCGTCGTGCCACTGTTGTCGAGCGAGGCAATCCGCCTCGTTCTTCGACAGGAGCAGAACCATGGAATT
>JBDSAB010000357.1:0-4903 GCA_039922395.1 Caldimonas sp. | reverse complement strand
CCTGGGCCGCAAGCATCACCTGCTCCTGGTAGACGAAGATGCCATAGGTTTCTTCGAGCACCGGCTCGAGAAGCGGATGCGGATAGACGATGTCTTCGCGGCCGTGCTTGCGCGCGCAGAACATCGGAATGTTCTCCATCGGCCCCGGCCGGAACAGCGCATTGAGCGCCATCAGGTCCTCGAAGCGGCTCGGCTTGGCGTCGCGCAACATGCCCTGCATGCCGCGGCTTTCGAACTGGAACACCGCCTCGACCTGCGAGTGCGTGAAGAGCTGGTAGACGGCTGGGTCGTCGAGCGGCAACTGGTCGTAGTCGAAATCTTCGCGGCCGGGCCGGCGCGCGCGCACCAGGTGCTTGGCCTGCTCGAGGATCGTCAGCGTGGCCAGTCCCAGAAAGTCGAACTTCACCAGGCCGATGGCTTCGACATCGTCCTTGTCGAACTGGCTGACCGCCGAGTCGCTGCCCGGCTGCTGGTAGAGCGGGCAGAAGTCCGTGATCTTGCCGGGCGCAATCAGCACGCCGCCGGCATGCATGCCGACGTTGCGAACGATGCCTTCGACGCGCGTGGCAAGCGCGAGCAACTCGGCGACTTCTTCCTCGGCAGCTTCACAACGGTCGATCTCGGGCTCTTCCCTGCGCGCATAGATCAGGCCCGGGTCGGGCTCGTCGGGCGGCAGCGGAACGCGCGCCAGCGTCACCGTCTTGCCCGGTGGTGCCACGATCAGCTTGGCGATGCTGTCGACGTGGCCGTAGCCCATGCCGAGCACGCGGCCGACATCGCGCAGCGCCGCCTTCGCCGCCATCGTGCCGAAGGTGGCGATCTGGCTCACCGCGTCGCGGCCGTACTTGGCCTTGACATAGTCGATTACGCGCTCGCGGTTCGCCTGGCAGAAGTCGATGTCGAAGTCGGGCATCGACACCCGCTCCGGGTTCAGGAAGCGTTCGAACAGCAGGTTGTAGCGAAGCGGATCGAGGCCGGTGATGTTGAGCGAATAGGCGACCAGCGAGCCGGCGCCCGAGCCGCGTCCAGGGCCGACCGGACAGCCGTTGCGCTGGGCCCAGTTGATGAAGTCGGCGACGATCAGGAAGTAGCCCGGGAAGCCCATCTTCAGGATCGTCTCGATCTCGAAGTCGAGGCGCTCGACGTAGCGCGGCCGCTCGGCCTGGCGCACCGCATCGTCGGGATAGAGCTGGCGCAGGCGCACCTCGAGGCCCTGGTGCGAGGCGATCCGGAAGTACTCCGCCATCGGCAGGCGCTCGCCCTGCACCATCGGCGTTTCGAAGTCGGGCAGTTGCGGCTTGCCGAGGACGAGCGCCAGGTTGCAGCGCTTCGCGATCTCGACGGTGTTGCGCACGGCGCTCGGCAGGTCGGCGAACAGCGCCTCCATCTGCGCCTGCGTCTTGAAATACTGCTCGCGGCCGAAGCGCCGGACCCGGCGCGGGTTCGCCAGCATCTCGCCTTCGGCGACGCAGATCCGGGCTTCGTGCGCCTCGTAGTCGTCCGCAGTCAGGAATTGGACCGGATGCGTTGCGACGACCGGTAGCCGCAACGCATTCGCGAGCTTCACGGCTGCCGTGACATGCGCTTCGTGGTTCGGCAGGCCGGCGCGCTGCAGCTCCACGTAGAAGCGCTTCGGAAAGGCCGCGTCGATGCGCCGCGCCACAGACTCGGCCCGCGCCAGGTCGCCGCTCAGCAGTGCCTGCCCGATCGCGCCGTTCTCGGCCCCGGACAGCACGATCAGCCCCTCGTTCAGCTCGACCAGCCACGCCCACTGCAGCCAGGCCTGGCCGCGCTGCGCGTTGTGCAGCCAGCTGCGCGACAGCAGTTCGCAGAGGTGGTGGTAGCCCTGCCGGTTCTGCGCCAGCACGACGATCCGGCTTGGGGCGCGCTCGCCGACGTCGGGTTCGAGCCAAAGGTCGGCGCCGACGATCGGCTTCACGCCAGCGCGCCGCGCGGCCCCGTAGAACTTCACCGCACCGAACAGGTTCGACAGGTCGGTGATCGCGATCGCACCCTGCGCATCAGCCGCCGCCGCCGCGATCGCATCGTCGATCCGCAAGGTGCCGTCGACGACCGAATACTCGGTGTGCGTGCGCAGGTGGACGAAAGCCATCGGCTCATTCTAGGGAGAGGCGACCGGCCGAAAACCGCATACCGGAACACAAATTGATGTGTTAACCCGGCGATCCCCGCACCACCGTGTCGGCCGCCTGGATCGGCTACGCTGTGGTGCTTTCGATGCGTGGACTCAATCGATGATCTCCTCGAAGCCGCCACACCCCGTGCCGTTCGCCACCGCGGTCGAACGCAGCCCGCTCGCCGACCGTTACAAGTGGGTGCGTCAGATGTCGCTCGACCTGGCCGCCCCGCTGAGCGCCGAGGACTGCCAGGTCCAGTCGATGGCCGATGCGAGCCCGACCAAATGGCATCTGGCACACATCACCTGGTTCTTCGAGACGTTTCTGCTCGAACGCTACGAAACCGGTTTCGTGCCGTTCGACCGGTCGTTCCGCGTCCTCTTCAACAGCTACTACCAGGGCGTCGGCGAACGCCACCCACGACCGCAGCGCGGCCTGATCACGCGGCCCACCCTCGACGACGTCAAGCGCTATCGGCACAACGTCGACGAGCGGGTGCAGGCGCTGCTCGCCACGCCGGCAACGGACCCGGCCCGCCACGAGATCGTCACGCTCGGCCTGCACCATGAGCAGCAGCATCAGGAGCTGCTGCTGACCGACATCAAGCATGCGTTCAGCTTCGACCCGAACGCACGAGCCTACGCCCGCCGCTGGCCGATGACCCGGGTGCGGCCGCAGCCGATGCGCTGGTTCCGCCACGAGGGCGGGCTCGTCGAGCACGGTCATGACGCGGCGCTCGACGACGCGTTCTGCTTCGACAACGAGACGCCGCGTCATCGCACGTACATCGCGCCGTTCGACATCGCATCACGCCCGGTCAGCTACCGCGAGTACCTTGCGTTCATGGAGGACGGCGGCTATCGGCGTCCGGAGCTCTGGCTGTCGATGGGCTGGGACTGGGTCCAGGCGGGCGCCCGGCACGCCCCGCTCTACTGGCGCGAAGGCGAAGGCACCTGGCTGAACCACACCCTGCAGGGGCTTGTCGAGATCGACCCGCGCACACCCGTTTGTCACCTCAGCTACTTCGAGGCCGATGCGTATGCGCGCTGGGCCGGCGCACGCCTGCCGACCGAGGCTGAATGGGAATTCGCGGCGCGTGCGCTGCGCCAGCCGCAGCGCGGCAACTTCGCCGACCGCGGCAGCTTCCACCCGCTGCCGCACGCCGATTTCGATAGCGACGGCAGCGAGCCGGTGCAGATGTATGGCGATGTCTGGGAGTGGACGCAGTCGAACTACGCGCCGTATCCCGGCTATCGACCGCTGCCGGGCGCCGTCGGCGAATACAACGGCAAGTTCATGTGCAACCAGTACGTGCTGCGCGGCGGCTCGTGCGCGACGCCGCCCGGCCATGTGCGGGCGAGCTACCGCAACTTCTTTCCGCCCGAGGCGCAATGGCAGTTCAGCGGTCTGCGGCTGGCGCGCGACGCGGAGCCGGCCTGATCTGCGTCGGTTAGGCCCAGGCGATCAAGAGTTCAACACGTCCAACACGTCGGACCGGAATTCGCGCTGGTAGAGGATGTAGACGACGCACAGGGTCGCGACCATGAAGACGAGTGGCGAGAAGAACCAGCCGATCGCCGCGAACGAAAAGTAGTAGGCGCGCAGGCCATCGTTGAAGGTCTCGGCCGCCAGCCCGACGATCCGGCCAGCGCGGTCGGCGAACTCCTCGCGCGACAAGCCTTCCTCCTCGAAACGCTGGGCTTCAGGTGCCGCTGCGATCAGCAGCGCGCCGAACGTGTACTGCCGCATCGACCAGGTGAAGCGGAAGAACGAGTAGACGAAGATCGCCAGCATCAGCAGCAGCTTCATGTCGAACACGAGGTTCGAGGTGCGCGCGGCGAACGGGATGTCGCGCACCAGCGTGCTGGCACTCTCCGAGGTGCCGAGCATCGCCAGCAGGCCACCGATGATCAGGATCGTCGTCGACGCGAAGAACGACGGACTCGACGACAGGTTCTGGATCACGACGCCGTCGACGACGCGCACCTCGCGGTAGGTCGTCTGCAGCATCCACATGCGGCGAACCCGGTTGGTCGCAGCGAGGATCGAGGGCCTTGACTCGGCGCGTCGTCGAGCAAAGTGCGCATAGCCGGCCCAGCTGACGAACAACAGCGCCATTGCCAGCCAGTCGGAGGCCGGCAGGAACTCGAGGAGCTTGACGGTCGCTTCCATTCGAAGCGACTGTAGCAAGCAGCAGCCGGCGCATGAGGCGCCGGCTAAGGTATCAACCGATCAGGCGGTGGCCAGACCGCCGACGCGACGCCGCGCGTCGAGGCTCCAGCCGCCCGGGCCGATCGCGGCCAGCACCAGAAGACCGCCGGCGACCGACAGATTCTTCATGAACATCAGGTTCTGGACCATCCTCTGCGCCTCCGGCACGGCCCAGAAGTTGTGGAAGAGCAGCGAGGCGATCACGGTGAACACGGCCAGCGCGAGCGCAGCCCAACGCGTCATGAAGCCGAACATCAGCGCCAGGCCGCCACCGATCTCGAGCAGGATGGTCAGCGTGGCCAGCACTTCAGCGGCCGGTATGCCCTTCGACTGCATGTAGCCGACGGTGCCGGCGAAGCCGCCGATCTTGCTGAACCCGGCCAGCACGAACATCAGCGAAAGAAGGACGCGGCCGGCAAGGGCCAGTGGGTTTTGCAAGGAAGGGTTCATGAAAATCTCCAGGAGTTGAAAGAAGAGTGGGAATGCGATTGACCGATCAATCGAGGTCGAACACGAGCACTTCGGCATCGCGGCCGTCGGCGATCGACAGCGCC
>JBDSAB010000356.1:0-7331 GCA_039922395.1 Caldimonas sp. | reverse complement strand
CGCCGAAGTGCGGTGCTACGGCATTGCATTGCATCACCGGAGCGGGAACCTTGCGCTTGAGAATGCTGCGTGAGAGCAGCGACGCCCACTCCCTCGTTCAACCGGGCCCGCTCCGGCGAGCGGCTCGTCGCGCATCTCGAACGGAGAACACGATGGGACTCTTGACCTTCAGCATCAACGTCACCCTGGACGGCTGCGTCGACCACGAGGAAGGAATCGCCGACGACGAGACACACGCCTTCTTCACCCGCCTGATGGATGAGGGCGGGGCGATGCTGTGGGGCCGCGTCACCTACGAGATGATGGAGAGCTTCTGGCCAGCCGTCGCCCGCGGCGACGTGGAGGCACCGCCGGCTCTGCGCGAGTGGGCCGTCAAGCTGGAGGCCAAGCCGAAGTACGTGGTGTCCTCTTCGCGGAAGGACTTCCCCTGGACCAACAGCCACCCCATCGCCGGCAACCTGCGCACGGGCGTCCAGAAGCTCAAGGACGCGACCCCGAATGGCGTGCTCCTCGGCAGCGGCAAGCTGGCGACCGAGCTGGACCGGCTGGATCTCATCGACGAGTACAAGTTTCTCGTCCACCCCAGGATCGCCGGCCACGGCCCGACCCTGTTCGAGAGCGGGCTGCCCAGCACGCGACGGCTCGAGCTGATCTCGACGAAGCCGCTCCGCAGCGGCGCGGTCGCCATGCATTACCGGCGCGCGCGCTAGTCGGGCCCGAGGAACAACATCGATGTCTCTCACCGAGCCGCATGCCGTGCCCATGCCGCCAGAGTCACGCATTGCAGCGGTCTACGCCCAGGTGAACTTGGCCGACGCGTTCGCCATCGACCTTCCGCCCGGCACTGCGCGAAGTCCCGAGGTACTGGCCAGGTTCGTCTTCGCTCATCAGCCCCAATGGGTCTCCATCCTCATGCGCATCAGAGACGCGCTCGTTGGGGGCTTCGGCCTTAAGACAGCGAGCAGCCTGAGCTCGGTCGGAGCCGCAGGTTCGCGAATCGGCATCTTCAAGGTCTACGAGGCCAACTCCGTCGAAGTCATCATGGGCGAAGATGACAAGCATCTCGACTTCAGAGCATCTGCGCTCTATCAGTCCTCGGTGCCGTCCGGCGCAGACGGAGCGCGCTTGGTTCTTTCGACCGTCGTCCACTGCCACAACAGGTTAGGCCGTGGGTACCTCGGTCTGATCGCTCCGTTTCACCGGCTGGTCGTCAAATCCTATCTTCGTCATGCCGCCAGAGTAGGCTGGCCAAGCGAAGATGCAGTTTCGACACCGGCATTCCGCAGTGCTGCGGTCTGACCCCCGCGCTTAGACCCCGCCGCTCATGTCTGACGTTGGGTAACCCAAGCCGCCGGTCGCTATCGCATCAGTAAGCGACCCCGAGAGTTGATCGGCACCCTCGTTGTGAGAAAGGACCTTCGCCATGAAATCCAGGTACGCCCTTGCTAGCGAATTGCAAGCGGGGAACGCCGGCGCAAGAGCCGTCGGTGCCGTGGCAACTGGCGCCCTCGCAGCAGGTAGCTTCGTGCTGGGCGCGATCGCAGTGGGTGCCGTCGCTGTCGGTGCAGTCGCCGTCGGTCGACTGGCGGTCGGTCGAGCCCGTATCCGTCGGCTCGAGATCGATGAACTGGTCGTTCGGCGTCTTCTCATCACGGAGGAGTTCCAAGCCCCACTCACTATCGCCGAGCGCAGCGCATCGCAGGCACAAGAGCAAACGCCATCGGCCCTTTCGCCGTCCGATGAGGAAGTGGCCAAACGGCCGGAATGAGCGGACGACTTCCGCCAGAGCCCATGCGCACAGTCCACGCGGTCCTTGTTCTCATCCCGGCGGTCGCTCAGCTCGCACCAAGCGGCGCACTTGCTGCAGAAAAGTGGTTCCTTCTGGCGAGGCACGGCGAGTGCTTCTCCGTGCGAAGTTTGGAGCGCAAGTTTCCAGACGTCGGCCTCATCGCTGAGCCCGAAGCTTTCGTCAAGTTCGCACGCGCCAAGGGCTTGAAAGTCACTTCCAACGCGATACCGGTTCAAGCGGGTTCGGCTGTGGAAGTGCTCGTGCCGGAAAGAGAACTGTCCCTGGTGTTCGTCACCGCCGCAGGATGTTCAAAGGCAGGAGCAAAGTAGTTGCGCGTCCAGTCGAAGTCACACGTCCTCATGAGCCGCTTCCGACTTGGCATAGCGCTGCTGTTCGCCCTGCTCATTGGCAAGGCGGCGGCCGAGCCAGAGCCAAGTGGCACTTGGAGAGCGACGTACGCGACGCAATCCGGCGAGAGGCATCAAGCGATTGTGATCATCCATGTCGCGGAAGGCACCTGGATCACGCTTGGGCAAAGCAATTCCAGCAGACATGAGCCCTGCGCAGGTCGCAGATTTCCGGTGACCCTGATGGGTGGCGGCTCGTCAACGGTCACCCTGTTGATCGCGGCATCGAAGGTCAATGCGAAGTGCCCTGATCGAAGCGCTCGCCTCACGGTCGTCGACACGGACACGCTCGAGGGAGAGTTTTCAGATGGCAACGTGCTTCGCTTGGACCGGGTTGTCGATTGATGCTGAACCAGGAAGCCGCGGCGTCATCGCGCATCACAGTCTCACGTCTGATCGAGCACCCTGAAGTCCTGCCCATCGTCGCCGCTTGGTTTCAGAGTGAATGGCCGGATTGGTACGGTCCTGGCGGACCCGGAGACGTCGGGCGAGATGTCCATTCATACGCGAACGAAGGGAGCCTTCCGGTCGGCGTCGTTGCTTTCTTCGCCGGCCAACCCTGCGGAGTGGCGGCGTTGAAGGCTGAGTCCATCCCGAGCCACACGCACCTGGCGCCTTGGGCAGCCGCGGGTGTCGTCGTCCCGAAGCTGCGAGGCCGAGGCATTGGCGCCTTGCTGCTCTCCGCCCTCGAGGCGGAAGCGCAGGCCCTCGGCTACGACAGCGTTTACTGCGGCACCGCCACGGCCAATTCGCTGCTCCAGCGGGCCGCGTGGCGCGTCATCGATACAGTGCAACTCCACGGCAAGCAGGTCAGCATCTATGCGAAAGAGCTCTGATCCCTGCTGATGCGCTCGCCATTGACGCCCGGGTACGCACGCCTGTGACACCATGCCTTCGATGAAACCCATGAAGATCTATTCCGGTCCGCTCAGCATGTTCGGAGCGAAGGTCGAGATTGCGGCGCGAGAGAAGGGAGTTGAATTCGACCTGGTGATGGTGCCTTTCGACTTCGAGCGCGGCTATGCGCCGAAGCATCCGGAAGTCGTGCGCATCAACCCCAAGCATCAAGTGCCCGTCCTCGTTGACGGCGGCCTGGAGATTTTCGATTCGACGCAGATACTCGAGTACCTGGAAGACCGTTGTCCGGAGCCACCCCTTTGGCCTCGATCCATCGCCGCGCGAGCGGAAGCGCGGCAACTCGAGCTGTGGTCCGACGAAGTGTTCTTTCCTCCTGTGGTTCGGCTGATGGGCTTGCGCGGCAATCCCGATCCCGTCGAAGCGCCCGAGTGGAAAAGGGCGAGGGCGGAGATCGAGGCGCACTACCTCCGGATGAACCAGCTGCTCAGCGATCGGGAGTACATGGCCCACCAATTCAGCTTCGCGGACATCGCCTTCTACATGGCGCAGTTCTTCGCGGCCCGTCACACCGTACCGCTGACGTCCGAGCATTCGAATGTGGCCGCATGGCGGGAGCGCGTGATCCAGCGCCGCGCGGTCGCGACCGTCGTCACGGCGATGGCGGACTATCTCCGCAGCCAAGGCCGACCCGTTCCTGAGTTGGGTGGAAAGACGGCCTGACAGCGCAACAATGAGCGCCGCATTCATTCCAGCGGACCTGACCCGGTTCCGCTCACGAGAGCGGGAGACTTCACATCAGAATTGGCCATGCTTCTTCGAACGCTCAACAAGCAGGTGGAATCATGAAGCTGCTTCGCTTGGTTTACATGATCGGTCTGGCCTTGGCGTACTCGACCGCGCTCGCCGCATCGCCCTACGTCGGCGAGGAGGCGCGTGACATCAAGGCACTCTCGCCAGAAGAGGTTGGTGCGCTGCTGGCGGGCAAAGGCATGGGCTTGGCCAAGACTGCCGAACTCAATGGATTCGCAGGTCCCAGCCACGTGCTCGAGCTCGCGACCGAACTCCATCTGACACCCAGGCAGCGCGTTCGCACCGAGGCGCTCTTCGCCTCCATGTCCGCAAAGGCGAGTTCTGCCGGCCGCGCGCTCATCGACAAGGAGCGAGAGCTCGAAAAGCTGTTTGCCACCAGGACCATCACACCGCAGCGCCTGAGCAGCACGCTCAGGCAGATCGGCTTGCTTCAGGCTCAGGTACGCGATGCGCACCTCGAGGCCCACCTCGTGCAGGTCGAGATCCTCACGCCCGAACAGAACGCACGCTATGTCGAGCTGCGCGGCTATGGCGCACAGGCCGAGCAGCGCAGGCACCCGCATCGGCATTGAAACCGCCCAGGCGCCACAGCGAGTGGGGTGGCTCGCGTGGTCAGAGCGGCTGTGAACGAAGGCTATGTGCCGAAGGAAGCCCGGTTTCAGCTCGGGCCGGACACATGCGGCGTTACCGGCTACAGCTACGTGACGTTGCAGAAGCAAACCTGACGATGCGCCATCGCTGGAGTCCGCTTCGCTGGCAGCAGCCGTCGCAGCGGCTCGCTCGCTTGACTGCCCCCGCCCGAGCTTGCAATTTCACGGCAACGGGACCCGGTGGCGCGATGGCTGACTTGCGCCCGTCCGACCTCCTCAACGCCTTTTCGCTCCGGTAACCTTCACCCCATGCTTCCTTCTCTTGCCTTCTTCGTCGCCGCGCTGGTCCTCGCCATCACGCCCGGTCCCGGCATCGCCTACGTCGTGGCCCGAACGGCGGCCGGCGGTCGCGGTGAGGGCTTGGCCTCGTGCGTCGGCACGGGCCTGGGTGGCATGCTCCATGTCGGCGCTGCCGCGTTGGGCTTGTCGGTGTTGCTCGCTCAGTCGGCGATGGCGTCCACCGTCGTCAAGTTCATCGGTGCGGCTTACCTGATCTATCTCGGTATTCGCCTGCTTCTGGCCAAGGCGGCCGCCACCGCGGTTCAGGCTCGGGCGACCGGCGTGCGCCGCGCTTTGCTGGAAGGCATCCTGGTCGAGGCGCTCAACGTCAAGACCGCATTGTTCTTTCTGGCCTTCCTGCCTCGATGCCCCCAGACATCGACCATGAGCTCGCCAAAGGCAAGGCCATGGCGAAGATCCTGCGTTGAGGATCGAGGCACCCAGCCATGAACCCCTCAGGTCGATCGCGGCGCCGTCCATAGCGGATTCGCATGCCCAGCGAAAAGGAGAAGATGCTCGCCGGGGCGTTGTATGACGCCCAGGACCCGACACTGGCCGAAGATCGGGTGCGAGCCTCGAGACTCTGCCGGGCGCTGACCACCCTCGACCCGGCCGACCGTGCCGCCCGGTCCGCGCTGCTGGCCGAGCTCTTCGGGGCCGAGACCGATGCCGACATCCAGGCCCCCTTCCATTGCGACTACGGCTACAACGTCGTGCTCGGCCGCAACGTCTACGTCAACGTGAACTGCGTCTTCCTGGACGTCACGCCCATCCGCATCGGCAGCCGCGTGCTGGTCGGTCCTGGCGTTCACATCTACGCCGCTTCGCATCCGCTCGGCGCTGCAGAACGCCGGCTCGGCCTGGAGTTCGGCGCTCCGGTGACGATCGAGGGCGATGCCTGGATCGGCGGCGGCGCCATCATCTGCCCGGGAACGACCGTCGGCCGCGGGTCGGTGATCGGCGCCGGCAGCGTCGTGACGCGCAGCATTCCGGAAGGCGTGTTCGCGGCCGGCAATCCGTGTCGGGTCATCCGCCCGGTCACCGCGCCATGACGCCCGGCCGCACGAGCGCTCGGGCCGATGTCGAAATGCAACCGGCTTCGTCGTACTGACAGAGGCCGCCAACTCGCAGCCCTCTCAACCCCACAGGAGCCTGACCATGTCCACCCGCAGCGTTCATCTCCACCGCGTAGCTGATCCCGAACAAGCTGATCCGGTACACCGACAAGTTCGACGACCCGAACCTTCCCGGCGTCATGCAGGTCACCGTGAAGCTCGAACCGGTGTCGTGCGGCACGGACCTGTCGGTTGTGCAGGAGAACATTCCGGAGGCCATCCCGGTCGAGATGTGCTATCTCGGATGGCAGGAATCGCTCGCCCAGTTCGCCACATTGGTCGAACCCGAGATTCCAGGATGACGACGACGGGCCGATCGTGAACACCAAGGAACGCGAGAGCCTGCTGAAGGCCTTGAAGCACCGCTTCGAAACCCACATGAAGCGGCACCTCGGGATCGCATGGTCGGCGGTGCAGGCCCGGCTCGAGAGCAACGCCGCCGCCCTGGAGTCGCTGCATGCGATGGAAGCGACCGGCGGCGAGCCCGACGTGATCGGCCAGGACGCGAAGACCGGCCGGCTGACTTTCTGCGATTGCTCCGCAGAAAGTCCGCTCGGTCGCAGAAGCCTCTGCTACGACCGCGAAGCGCTGGACGCGCGGAAGGAGAACAAGCCGAAAGGCAGCGCCACCGAGATGGCCGCTGCGATGCACATCGAACTGCTGACGGAAGAAGCGTATCGAGCGCTGCAGGCCCTGGGCGAGTTCGACACGAAGACCTCGAGCTGGGTGCAGACGCCGCCGGACATTCGCGCGCTCGGTGGCGCGCTCTTCTGCGATCGACGCTATGACAAGGTCTTCGTCTATCACAACGGCGCGCAGTCGTACTACGCCGCCCGAGGCTTCCGCGGCTCGCTGCAGGCATGACCGCGCGCCTCGATCACCTCACGGTCGTCGCACCGAGTCTCGAGGTCGGCTCGGCCTATGTGGAAGCCGCCCTCGGCGTCGCGCCGGGTGCAGGCCGGGCGCATCCCGGCATGGCGACGCACAACCTGCTGCTGGCGCTGGGCACCGACGTCTACCTGGAGGTGATTGCGCCCGACCCGAAAGCCACGCCGATCGATCGGCCACGATGGTTCGGCCTCGATGCCATTCGTCCGGGCTCGAAAGCGCGTCTCGGCGCCTGGGTCGCCAGCACGGACGACATCGTCAACGCGTCGGTCCCGGCGCTCGGCGAGGTGGAGACGATGCACCGCGAGGCTCACACCTGGCAGATGACGATCAGAGCCGACGGCAGCCCGCCGCTCGACGGTGCGGCGCCGCTGCTGATCCAGCGCGCATCGAGCGCCCATCCGGCGGCTGCCTTGCCACCCAGCGGACTGCAGCTGCGACGGCTGCGGATTCGGCATCCGGCGCCGGATGAAGTCATCGCTCTGCTCGCCCAGGTCGGACTTTCCCCACAGCCTGCCATCACGGTGACACGGGC
>JBDSAB010000355.1:0-2902 GCA_039922395.1 Caldimonas sp. | reverse complement strand
CCCGGGAAGATCTGAAGATGCGAGCTGGCCGTGTCGAAAGCCGCCTGTCCCGATCGACTACAAGGGCCGGTACCCCGGCACGACCGACCTCTTCCCACCAGGAGCCCTCATGTCCACCACTCTCACGCCCTACCTCGCCTTCGACGGCAACACCCGCGAGGTCTTCCGCTTCTACGAGCAGGCGCTCGGCGCGAAGATCCAGACCCTAACGAGCTACGCCGACATGCCCAAGATGCCGGCTCCCGCCGAGGGCTGCGAAGGCGGTGCCATGCCGAGCGGCGACGGCATCATGCATGCGTGCCTCGCCCTGCCGGGCGGCGCGCGGCTGATGGCCGGCGATCAGCCCGCGCACCTGCCGTACGAAGGCATCAAGGGCGCGATGATGGCGCTGCAGTACGACACCACCGACCAGGCGCAGACGGTGTTCCATGCCTTGTCGGAGGGCGGCCAGGTGACGATGCCGATGGGCCCGACGTTCTGGGCCAAGACCTTCGGGATGGTGACCGACAAGTTCGGCGTCAGCTGGGCCGTCAACGGCGAGCCGATCCCGATGCAGTAAGCGCGCGGCGCGAGGCGAGGCCTTCTCGGCACGCCTCGCCGCCGGCTGGGTCGCGATCACCGCGAGCCATCATGGCCAGCGCCGCGGCGCCGTCGCTCAGCGCGCCTTCGCGACCTTCGCCAGCGGCTCCAGCGAGAACAGGAAGCTCATCTTGTCGAGCGGCTTGTGGCAGGCCAGGCACTCGGCCTGGTTGACGCCGGCGCGCAGCTTCATGTCGGGGCTGAACGCGGCGTAGTTCCAGTCGCCGTTGCGCAGCATCTCGGGGAACGCCTCGCCCCAGCCTTGCCCGGTGCCCATCACGGTGAACGCGAGGAAGCGGTCGGCCACGTAGAAGCCGTCGCTGCCGGTGACCGGCTTCTTGTCGGCGTCGAGCTTGGCCGCATGCTGCTCGAGCACGAACACCGCGCCGTGCGGCATCGGCTTGCCGTCGCGTGCCGCCTGCACCGCCACCGGGTTGGCCCAGAGGTAGCGCACCTGGTTGATGTCCGGGCGGTTCACGGTCTGGTACATCGTGTACGTCGACTTGTAGTTCTCGGGGAACGTGACGCGGGTCGCCACCAGCGTCGGCAGCGGCTCGGAGCGGGCCGTCACCACGCCCGGCTGCAGGCTGTTGAAGTAGGCGGCGACATTGGCGACGTCGGCGTTGTTCAGCTGCGCCGCCATCGCGTTCATCAGCGCGTTCTTGCGTGTGCCCGACTTGAAGGCGCGCAGCTGCGCCTCGAGGTACGCGACGCGCTGGCCGGCCAGGTTCGGGATGTTGTCGGCGACGCTGACGCCGTTGGCGCCGTGGCACGCCGCGCAGACGGTGTCGACGCGCGCCTTGCCGGCCGCGAGATCGGCCGCCGGGGGGGGCGTCTGCGCGAAGGCCGGGGCGGCCAAAAGGGCCAGCACGGCCGCGGTGCGAAGGGTCAGATTCAACGGATCACTCCTCGTCCCGGGCGAGGCGCCGGCCGTGGTCAGAACTATGCGGCCTGGCGCCACGCGCGGGCGGCGGGCGAACCCGGATAGCGAACGCGACGCGAAGGCGCCATTGCGCCTCGGGGCGACAGTTGCTACCGTCCGGCGATCGATGCGAAGGAGCCTCCGATGGCAGAACAGAAGCGCCCGCTGCAGCCCGGCGACCCAGCGCCCGAATTCACGCTGCCGTCGGCGAACCGGGAAGGCACGATCTCGCTGGGCGACTTGCGCGGCAAGCCGTTCCTGATCGGCTTCTATCGCGGCCTGCACTGCCCGTTCTGCCGCCGCCAGGTGGTGCAGCTCGGCAGCATCCAGCCGGCGCTGCAGGCGGCGGGCGTGGAGACGATCGCAGTCGTCAACACGCCGGTCGAGCGAGCCCGGATGTACTTCCGCCATCGGCCGACGCCGGCCACGCTGCTCAGCGACCCGGAGTGCGCCACGCACCGGTCGTTCGGCGTGCCGCACATCGAGTTCCAGGCCGAGGGCAGCAGCGAGCGGCCGGTGTGGCCGTATCACGCGAGCCTGCCGGAATTCATGGCATCGCGGATCAACCCGACCGGCGAGCTCGACGAGCCGCTGCAACCGATCGAGACCAACGCCGTCCTCAATGCGAAGCAGGGCTTCGAGATGGAGGCAGCCGATCATGCGATCGTGGAGCACCACGCCACGCAGCTCGTCGGCCACTTCCTGGTCGATGCGCAAGGGACGGTGCGCTGGGTGCAGATCGAGGCGCCCGACGGGCCGAACAGCATCAGCATCTTTCCGACGCCGGCCGAGCTCATCGCCGCGGCCAACGGCCTGCAGCACTGACGACCCGCGTCAGCACAGGAACGGCAGCACGACCAGCGAATCGCGGTCGACACCGGCCTTCGCGCAGACCTCGTCGGCGCGAATGAAGTACTGCTCGGCGCGCGCGTCGTCGCCCTGGTCGAGATACACCGTCGCCATGCCCTCGTAGCACGGGAACATGAGCTGCGGCTCGCCCATTTCCTCGGCGAGGCCACGCGCTTCCTCGTAGTACTTGAGCGCCAGGTCGGCATTGCCGTGGCACTGGTGGATCTGGCCGAGCACGATCAGCGGCACCGCCAGGTGATCGATCTGGCCGAGCTGCCGATCGAGGTCGATCGCCGACTGCGCCGCACTCAGGCCGTCGTCGTCGCAGCGCTGCGTGAGAGCGCAATAGGCCACCGCGAGGTTCGCGTACAGGCGCGACTGGAAGCCGAGGTCGCCGATCTTCTGCGCGGTCTCGAGGCCGAGCCGGCAGGTCTGCACGGCGCGCCCGGGATCGAGCGTCGCGTACAGCACGCCGAGATTCGCGTAGCTGCGGCAGGCCGCCTGCAGCAGCCCCGCCTCCTGCGCGACGACGACGCTGCGCTCGATGTGGGT
>JBDSAB010000354.1:0-3769 GCA_039922395.1 Caldimonas sp. | reverse complement strand
TCGTGTCGAGGTTTCGAGCCGCGGATGTTTCGCCGGCACCCATTACGGGAAGCACACGCTCCAACTCTTGCTGAAGTTCCCGAAGCTTTCGGCCGTACCACCACCGGCATCCGACCCATGTGACCGCGGCGGAGAGCCCGCATAGCAACAACGGGTGCGTCAGAAACTCCACGTCTGCCGCTCACTCCGACGTAGGTCTAAACACGGCAGGGATCGTCTCGGGAGACTCCTCGTCTTCGCTTCGATGCGTGCGGGTTCCGCGTATGCGCTTTGCATCCGGAAAGGCGGCTACCTCGTCCGCAGTCATGGGGCGTTGCGTGATGCGTTCCTCCCATGTGATCGGATCGCGGTATCGCCACTGCCAGCATTCGACGAGCATGCCGCCACCCCAGAGCTACACGCCGACTGTGTCCTCTTGCAGGACCTCTGGTCGGTCAGTCACCCGGCGCATGAACACCGCGAATTTGGTCTGAGGCACCCTTCTACGATCGGGACGGCGAATCCCCAGACCTGAAGCCACTGCGCTCTGTTCATCACGTTGTCTCCTTGCGTCCAAGGTAGACCCATGCAAGGGCCTGAGCGGTCAGGCGGGTGACCGATCGGCTGTAGGACTTCCCGTCGCCGGACGCGGCGTCAGTACTGTACGGATATACAGTATCGCATGGAGTACCTGGTGACGCGAGTTTTCGACGGTGGGCGGGTCATGCCGACACACGTCCGCACGTCGAGCACTGTCCGAGGCACGCTGGCGGTTCGACAGGAAGACGACCGGTTGCGCAATCGCACGACGGTGAGCGGCTGGCCGTCCCCCGTAAAGTGATGGCGTCGGGGCGATGACGCGCTTGCCGTCTGGCCAGCGATCAGGAAGTAGGCTTCTGCCAGCGGTGTGGCAGCAACTCTTCGATGTGGCTGTTGGGATGGCGGGGAAGTCGTTCCAGCACGTCACTAAGGTAGGCCCACGGGTCGTGCCCATTGAGCTTTGCCGACTGCACCAGGCTCATGACGATGGCCGCGCGCTGGCCGGCCAACTCGCTGCCGCAGAACAGCCATGCGCGGCGGCCCATTGCCCACGGCTTGATTTGGCGCTCGATGAAGTTGTTGTCGATCGGCACCGCACCGTCTTCGAGGTGCCGCGTCAGTGCGGTCCAGCTGTTCAGGCTGTAGTCAATTGCTGTGGCGATCGAACTGCCGTCCGGCACGCGGGCACGTTCGAGCTTCAGCCAGACGTGCAATTCCTTCCACAGCGGCTGCGTCAACTGCTTGCGTGCCGCCACACGCTGCTGGGCGTTCATTCCATCGAACTGACCTTCGACATGGTAGATCCAGCCGATGCGCTTGATCGCCGCCTTCGCCACCTCGCTGGTGCCGACCAGTTCGTCGAATTTGCGTCGGGCATGCGCGGCGCAATGGGCGGCAATGCGTTGCGGGTACACGCGTTTGTCGAGCACGGCGTCGTACCCAGCGTATTGGTCGCACACCAGCGTGCCGCGCCACGCCGCTTGGTCTTCCAGTGATGAGCCTGGCGGACCTTGCGCCGCACCCAGGAAGGCCACCGGGTACTGCGATCCTCTTCCGAGACAGAACTCGTAGATGACACCGCACTGCGCATCGAGCTCGCCCCGCGCATATGCCCAGATGTACGCACGTTTGGTCTTGCCCGCGCCGGGGTCCAGCATCGACACCGGTGTCTCGTCGGCGTGCAGCACCGGGCAGTTCAGCACGAAGCGCTTGTGCGCCACGAACAGCGGGTACATCGCTGCGCCAGCCCTCCCGGACTGTGAGGCCAAGGTCGAGCGCGGCGTGTGCACGCCGGAGCGGGCGTTGATGATCTCCTGCCGGTAGTACGGCAGGTGGTCGACGAAGCGGCTGATCAGCGTGTGCGCCACCAACCCGCTGGCGGCGATGCCGCCGTCGATGATCTGCGGATCGGCCGGCTCCTGCACCAGGCGCTCGGTCCCCTGGCGCTGGCAGCAGCGGCAGGTCCACTTGCCGTAGATGTGCCGGTGCACGAAGAATTCCGCCGGCACGATGTCCAGCCGTTCGCTGATGTCCTCGCCCACGCGGGTCATCGGCTGTCCGCAGTCCGCTGTCGTGCAGCTCGTGTCTTCGGGCTCGTGGTGGTGCTCGACGCGACGCAGATGATCGGGCAGCACCTGGCGGCGCGGGCGACGAGGAGGTGCCTTCGGCTTGCTCGCAATCTTGGGCAGCGCAGCTTGCAGGGCGGCGAGTTGCGCCTCCAGATCAGCTTCGTCCTCCAACAGCGTGTCCTGGAACATCTGCCGCTGATCGGCGGTCATCGCCTCGCTCTTGGCGCCGTACTTCCAGCGCTTCAGGCGCGTCAGCTCGAAGGTGATCTTCTCGATCTTGGAGTCGCGAAAGGCGATGTCGCGGTCCTTGCGTTCGAGCAGCTTCTGCTTGGCCTGAAGGTCGCTCGCCTGGTGCTCAATGTGCTTGAGCATTTGCGCGGCCAGCGCCGTGATGGACTCTTGCGACAGACCCTGCAGGTCCTGAGGCTTGAGGTCACGCATGCTGAGCATGCGTTGCATCTTGCCAAGACCTGGGACCTCACGCCATTGGCGGATGTCCCGTCAACGCGGGACCGCGCGCCATGGGCGTCGTCGCCTCGCACTTCACATCCGCGTGATCACGCTCATCTCGGGCAGGCGTTGCCAGGGCAGGCCCACGATCAAGGCATCGAACTGGCTGCGCGTCAGCGCCAGCGGTGTCGGAGTCGCTTCGCGCGGCCAGGCGAAGTGACCGGCGTTCAGGCGCCGCGCGGCGCACCACACGCCGAAACCGTCGTGGACGAGCAGTTTGATGCGGGTGGTGCGCGCGTTGGCGAAGAGGTAGCCGTGGTGCGCGTGAGCAGCGCCGGTGATCTGCACGACGCAGCTCATCAGTCGCTCGGCGCCGGCGCGCATGTCCATCGGTGCCGTGCACAGCCAGAGCTGATCGATGCGGATCACTTCAGCAGGCCCGAGGTCAACTCGCGCAGCCATGCCCGACAGTCCTCAGCAGCCGCGGTCGGCCACCGCACGTTGAGGTGCAGCGGACCGCGGCGAAGTTCGACCTGGATGTGCCGATCGGCCGTCGATGAAAGTGTCGGGTCCATCGGATAGACCGAAGGGCTCCGTGCCGCCTCGGGCGGCGCGGGCATCGCGATCGCCACGAATTGGGGGTCGGCACCGATCCGCGACGACGCCTGGACTTCTCGTGGCCTCGGCACGTTGGGCACCACCGCCGGCATGACGTCGGCGAGTTTGACCCCGCGTCCGGCACGCCATTGGCGCACGAGATTGGCGTTCAGCCCATGCGCCAGCGCGACCCCAGAGATCGATGCGCCCGGCTCATTGCAGTCGGCCAGTACCTTGGCCTTGAACTCGACGCCGTGACGCCGGCGAGGCGCAGATCTGGAGTACATAGCTGTCCATCAATCGATTTGATGGACGCCATCCTCACGCTGCTATCGCCGTCAAGCAAGGTGGGACGGCTGGACGCTCACTTTCGTCGAGCAGGTCAGCCATGAACCGCCCCGGGTATTGAGGAGGCTTCAACCTTTGAGAGGATGGAGCCATGAAGAAATCAGTCAAGTTTTCACCCGAGGTTCAGGAGCGGGCCGTTCGCATGGTCATGGAGTCACGCGGCCGCCGCTCCCGCAAAGGCGCTGATGGTCAGGTTCACAAATCTGTCGGACATACCGCTTGACTCCGTACATTGGTACGGAAGTAAGCTTGGGCCATGTTGAGAACTTCTGCTCTTTAAGGATCTG
>JBDSAB010000353.1:0-9568 GCA_039922395.1 Caldimonas sp. | reverse complement strand
AACAGCTTGATGGTGGAGCCGAACACGCTCTGCGAGCAGACGACATGGTCGCCGCTCTTCAGCAGCGCCAGGATCAGCATCAGGATCGCCGCCATGCCGCTGGCCGTGCCGATGCAGCCGCTGGTGCCTTCCATCGCTGCCAGGCGCCGCTCCATCATCGTCACGGTCGGATTCGAGAAGCGGCTGTAGATGAAGGCCTCTTCCTCGTTGGCGAAGCGCGCCGCAGCGGTCGCCGCGTCGGGCTGCACGAAGCTGCTCGTGAGGAACAGCGCTTCCGAGTTCTCGCCCCAGGCGCTCGGCGGCAGGCCTTCGCGAACGGCCAGCGTGTCGGGCCGCAAGCCCTTCGGCAGCACCTTGCGGGGAATCTTGTTCGCGGCCATCAGGCAGCGGCTGCGGTGGCGTTCTGCAGCGTCAGCGGGCCGCGGTCGGCGGCCGCCTCTTCTTCGTCGGCCTGGCCGTGGCGCTGCGCTGCAAGAGCGGCGAAATCGGCTGCGCTGACGTCGCCCGTGATGTAGACGCCGTCGAAGCACGATGCCTCGAGGCCGTCGAGCCTGGGATTGAGGGCGCGGACGACGCGCTTCATCGCCGCCACGTCCTGGTAGATGAGCGCGTCGGCGCCGATGAACTGGCGGATCTCCTCGATCGTGCGGCCGTGAGCGACCAGCTCGGTGCTGGTCGGCATGTCGATGCCGTAGACGTTCGGGAAGCGCACCGGCGGCGCTGCCGAGGCGAGGTAGACCTTCCTGGCGCCGGCGTCGCGCGCCATCTGCACGATCTCCTTCGAGGTCGTGCCGCGGACGATCGAGTCGTCGACGAGCAGCACGTTGCGGCCCTTGAACTCGACCTCGATGGCGTTGAGCTTTTGCCGCACCGACTTCTTGCGAACGCCCTGCCCCGGCATGATGAAGGTGCGGCCGACGTAGCGGTTCTTGACGAAGCCCTCGCGATACGGCTTGCCGATCTTCTGCGCCAACTGCATTGCCGAAGGCCGACTCGACTCGGGGATCGGGATGACGACGTCGATGTCCGAAGGTGGCATCGTCGAGATCAGGCGCTGCGCCAGCGTCTCGCCCAGGTTGAGGCGCGCCTGGTAGACCGAGACGCCGTCCATGACGGAGTCGGGCCGGGCCAGGTACACGAACTCGAACATGCACGGGTTCAGGCTCGGATGGTCGGCGCACTGGCGCGAATGGACCTTGCCCTCGAGGTCGATGAAGATGGCTTCGCCCGGGGCGACGTCGCGGGTCAGCGTGTGGCCGGTGCCGACGATGGCCACCGACTCGCTCGCCACCATGACTTCGGGGCCGTCGGGGCCGTCGCCTTCGCCGAAGCAGAGCGGCCGGATGCCGTAGGGGTCGCGAAACGCCAGCAGGCCCTGGCCGGCGATCAGCGCGACCACGGCGTACGAGCCCTTGATGCGCCGGTGCACGGCCTCGACGGCGTTGAAGACCTCGGCGGCCGACAGCTCCCACTGGCCGGCTGCTCGCTCGAGCTCGTGGGCCAGGACGTTGATCAGCACCTCGGTGTCGCTGCCGGTGTTGATGTGGCGGCGGTCGACGTCGAAGAGCTCCTGCTTCAGCTCCGCAGCGTTGGTGAGGTTGCCGTTGTGGACCAGCACGATGCCGTACGGCGCGTTGACGTAGAACGGCTGCGCTTCCTCCTCGCTGTACGCGTTTCCAGCGGTCGGATAGCGGACTTGGCCGAGGCCGACGCTGCCCGGCAGCGCCCGCATGTTGCGGGTGCGAAAGACGTCTCGGACCATGCCGCGCGCCTTCTGCATGAAACACTTGGTGCCCTGCATGGTGACGATGCCGGCCGCATCCTGGCCGCGGTGCTGCAGCAGCAGCAGGGCGTCGTAGATCAACTGGTTGACCGGCGCCTTCGAGATCACTCCGACGATTCCACACATGGCGGTCTCCAGGTCAGTCAGTTCATGCCAAAGGCATCAGACGCGATTCGCGGCCGGCACTCCGGGCAGTTCGTCGGCGGCCGGTGCCAGCCAAGGCAAAAGATCCTGCAAGGCCGCATTCAACCAGACTGCGCCGTGCGATGCCTGCCATGGCTCGCTCCGCACCGCCGGGGTGTACGCCACCGCCGCGGCGACGGCCAGCAACACCAGCACCCCGCGTGCGATGCCGAACAGGGCACCGAGCAGGCGGTCGAGCGGCCGGAGCGGCGTCTTGCCGATCAGCGACGCGGCCGCTCGCGACGCCATGCTCCAGAGGACGAGGGCAACGAGGAACGCACATGCGAACGCGACGCCGCGATTCAAGGCCGAGCCCGCTTCCCCCACCGGCAGGTACGGCGCCAGCAGCGGGCCGAGCCAGATGCCGGCGAACCAGGCGGCAAACCAGCCGGCCAGCGAGAGAATCTCGAAAGTGAAGCCGCGCCCTGCGCCCACCAGCACCGAAACGATCAACAGCGCCAGCATCGCCGCATCGACCCACCCGATCTGCGGCCACTCCATGGCCCGTGTTCACAGAGTCAGCACGACGGCGGCCAGGCCCGCCGCCTTCGCCCTGGCCGACGCCGCGTCGGCTTCGACCCGGGTCGCGAACGGGCCGACGCGAACGCGGATGCGGCTGCCCGACGCCGTCTGCGCGACCTGCGTGTAGGTCTTCAGGCCGAGCTTGTCGACTTGCTTTCTCGCCTCGCGCGCCGCCTCGGCGTCGGCGAAGGCGCCGACCTGGACGACGAAGCGCGAGCCTTCGGCAGCGGGCGCCGGCCGACCTTCCAGCAAGGCGCGGGCGCGCTCGCCGTCACTGCTGGCGGCCCGGGCGACAGCCGGCACCGCAGCCTCGACCGGACGCGCCACAGCGGCCGATGCGGGCAGCGGTCGCGGCGGCGGCGTGACGTCGCGGCCGGCATCGCGCGCCGACTCCGTGATGACGCCTTCGCTGGCGCGCGGCGCCGGACGGACCGCGACGAGAGGAGCGGCGACGGGAGGAACGGCAGGCGCCGCGCTCGGCACGGCCGTTGGGGCCGACGGCATCGCCAGCGGCGGCATCGCGTCGCGACGCGGGATCTCGATCGGAATATCGACCGGAACCGGCCGTGGCTGCGTCTCGAAGACGAGCGGGAAGCCGATGACGCCGATCGCCAGCAGCACGATGGCGCCGATCAGCCGGTGACGGGCACGCGTTCGAGCCTGCTGGACGGCGTCTGCCGGTTCGGCCTTGGCGGCGGCGGCCGGATCGCTCTTCTGCTTGAACATCGAGGATTGCGGTTCGAGCCGAATGCGAAGGAAGGGTCGCCGGAATCGCCGGCAGAGCGCCCGCTCAGGCGGTATGGCGGGCCGCCAGTTGCGGCAGGCCCTGCGCGAGAACGCCACCCACCGTGTAGAACGAACCGAAGACCACGATTCTATCAGCGGGGTCTGAGGCGACCAGCGCCGCGGCGAGCGCCGCCGACGGGTCGGGGTAGGTCGCCGACGTGCCCTGAACAGGCTTACTGCAGAGCGCCGCGAACCGTGCCGACAGCACCTCGGCGGTGGCAGCGCGCGCTGCGGGCAGGTCGCAGAAATACCAGGCCTCTACGATCGGCGCCATCACGGCGAGGATGGCGTCGATCTCCTTGTCGCGCATCACGCCGAAGACGGCATGGGTGCGGGGAAAAAATCCCATCTGGTCGAGGTTGTGCACGAGCGCCGCGACCGCATGCGGGTTGTGGGCGACGTCGAGGACGAGGGTCGGCTGGCCGGGCACGACCTGGAAGCGGCCGGGCAGCTCGACCGTCGCCAGGCCGACGCGCACGGCCTGGGCGCTCACCGGCAGCTTCTCGCGCAGCGCTTCGAGCGCGGCCAGCACGCCGGCTGCATTGAGCAGCTGGTTGGCGCCGCGCAGGGCCGGATAGCCGAGGCCGCTGAAGCGCGACTGCCGCCCCGTCCAGCTCCACTGCTGGCGGTCGCCCTGGGTGCCGAAATCGACGCCGGCCCGGCGCAGGTCGGCACCGACGCGGCGGGCCTCGTCGATCACGCTCGCGGGCGGCGCCGGGTCGCTCACCACCGCCGGCCTGCCGGCGCGCAGGATGCCGGCCTTGGCGCGGCCGATGGTTTCGCGGTCGGGGCCGAGAAACTCGGCGTGGTCGATGTCGATGCTGGTGATGATCGCGCAATCGCTGTCGAAGATGTTGACGGCGTCGAACCGGCCGCCGAGGCCGACCTCCAGGATGACGAGGTCGAGTTCGGTCGCCGCAAGCAGGCGCGCGATCGCGAGCAGGGTGAACTCGAAGTAGGTCAGGCTGACGTCGCCCCGCGCCGCCTCGACGGCCTCGAAGTGCGGCAGCAGTTCCGCAGCGTCGACGCTGCGGCCGCCGATGCGGCAGCGCTCCTCGAAGTGAACGAGGTGCGGCTTCGAGTAGAGGCCGACGCGGTAGCCGGCGGCCAGGGCGATGCTCTCCAGCATCGCGCAGCTCGAGCCCTTGCCGTTCGTGCCGGCGACGATCACGACGGTGGCCCGGAAGGCGATGCCGAGCCGTTCCTTGACGGTGCGTGCCCGGTCGAGCGTGAGCTCGATCGTCTTCGGGTGCAGGCGCTCGCAGTGTGCGAGCCAATCGTCGAGGCCCGGCCGCGCCCCGTCGGGGGGCAGCGAACGCAGGGAGCGCGGGGGCTCCGTCAAGCGACGGCGTCGGACGGCAGGCGTTGCAGCATCGCCAGCTGGCGGGCGATCGTCGTCCGCAATTCGCGGCGGTCGACGATCATGTCGATTGCGCCCGTCTGCACCAGGAACTCGGCGCGCTGGAAGCCCTCGGGCAGCTTTTCGCGCACCGTGTTCTCGATGACGCGCGGACCGGCGAAGCCGATCAGCGCTTTCGGCTCGGCGATGACGACGTCGCCGATGAAGGCGAAGCTCGCCGACACGCCGCCCATCGTCGGGTCGGTCAGCACGCTGATGTAAGGCAGCCCGGCCTTCGCCAGCCGCGTCAGGGAGGCATTGGTCTTGGCCATCTGCATCAGGCTGAGCAGGCCTTCCTGCATGCGTGCGCCGCCGGTCGCGGTAAAGCTCAGGAACGGCGTCTTCTGCTCGATCGCGGTGTGGACGCCGCGTACGAAGCGCTCGCCGACCACCGAGCCCATCGAGCCGCCCATGAAGTCGAACTCGAAGCAGGCGGCCACGACCGGCAGATTCATCAGGGCGCCGCCCATGACGATGAGCGCATCGGTCTCGCCGGTGTTCTCGAGCGCGTCTTTCAGGCGCTCCGGGTACTTCTTGCTGTCCTTGAACTTCAGGGCATCGACGGGCAGCACTTCCTGGCCGATTTCGTATCGGCCTTCGGCGTCGAGGAAGGCATCGAGCCTCGCGCGAGCGCCGATGCGATGGTGGTGGCTGCACTTCGGGCAGACGTTGATGTTCTTCTCGAGGTCGGTCTTGTAGAGCACCGTCTCGCAGGCCGGGCACTTGACCCACAGGCCCTCCGGCACCGTGCGGCGCTCGCTCGGGTCAGTCTGCTGGATCTTCGGCGGCAGGAGTTTTTCGAGCCAGCTCATGAATGGTTTCCTTCGGGTGTCAGGCGTCGAGCGCGGCGCGGATCTCGGCGATGTAGCGGCCGGCCACCAAGGGCGCCTCCGCTTCGCTGCACGGCTCGAGCAGCTGGATCAGGGCGCTGCCGATGACGACGGCGTCGGCAACCTCGGCAACGGCTCGCGCTGTCTTCGCGTCGCGGATGCCGAAGCCGACGCCGATCGGCAGTTTCACGTGGGCCTTGATGCGAGGGATCATGTCCTTGACGGCGTCGATGTCGAAGTGGCCGGCACCGGTCACGCCCTTGAGCGACACATGGTAAACGTACCCGCTCGCCACCCCGGCAACACTGGCGATGCGGGCATCGCTCGAGGTCGGCGCGATCAGGAAGATCGGGTCGATACCGCGCTCTCGAAGCGCGGCTGCGAACTCGGCGCACTCCTCCGGCGGGTAGTCGACGACGAGGACGCCGTCGACACCGGCGGCCCTGGCGTCGTCGGCGAAGCGCAGGGTGCCGTAGCGCTCGACCGGGTTGGCGTAGCCCATGAGAACGATCGGCGTGGTCGGGTTGCCGCGACGGAACTCCCGCGCGATGTCGAGCACCTGCGGCATGCCGATGCCGCGCGCCAGCGCCCGTTCGCTCGCCTTCTGGATCACCGGGCCGTCGGCCATCGGGTCGCTGAAGGGCACGCCCAGCTCGATGATGTCGGCGCCGGCCGCGGCCATCGCCTGCATGATCGCGACGGTCGTGCCGGCGTGCGGATCGCCGGCGGTGAGGTAGGGGATCAGGGCCTTCGCCCCGCGGTCCCGCAGAGCGGCGAAGGTCGCGTCGATTCGGCTCATGTCGCCGCCTTGGCGTCGAGCTCGGCGACGGTGCCGATGTCCTTGTCGCCGCGCCCCGAGAGGTTGATGAGCAGGTGCTGGTCGCTGCGCATCGTCGGCGCCAGCTGCATCGCATAGGCGACGGCGTGGGCGGACTCGAGCGCTGGAATGATGCCTTCGGTGCGACAGAGCCGATGGAAGGCGGCGAGCGCGTCGCGGTCGGTGATGCTCGCGTATTCGGCACGGCCGATGTCGTTGAGGTAGGCATGCTCGGGGCCGACGCCTGGATAGTCGAGCCCGGCGGAGATCGAATGCGTCTCGACGATCTGGCCGTTCTCGTCCTGCAGCAGGTAGGTGCGGTTGCCGTGCAGGACACCGGGGCTGCCGCCGCTGATCGAGGCGGCGTGGCGCCCCGTCTCGATGCCCTCCCCGGCGGCCTCGACGCCGATCAGCCGCGTGCCGGCATGGCCGATGTACGGATAGAAGATGCCCATGGCGTTGCTGCCGCCGCCGACGCAGGCGATCACGGCATCGGGCTGGCGGCCGATCATCGCCGGCATCTGCACCACGCACTCGTCGCCGATGACGCGCTGGAAGTCGCGGACGATCGTCGGATACGGATGCGGGCCGGCCACGGTGCCGATGATGTAGAACGTGTTCTCGACGTTCGTGACCCAGTCGCGCAGCGCTTCGTTGAGGGCATCCTTCAGCGTCCGTGAACCGCTCTCGACCGGCACCACGGTGGCGCCGAGCAGGTTCATTCGGTAGACATTCGGCGCCTGCCGCTTGACGTCGTCGACGCCCATGTACACGATGCATTCGAGTCCGTAGCGGGCGCAGATCGTCGCCGTGGCGACGCCGTGCTGGCCGGCTCCGGTCTCGGCGATCACCCGCGGCTTGCCCATCCGACGGGCCAGCATCGCCTGGCCGATCGTGTTGTTGATCTTGTGCGCGCCGGTGTGGTTGAGGTCCTCGCGCTTCAGGTGGATCTGTGCGCCGCCGAGCTCGCGCGACAGGCGCGCCGCGTGGTAGATCGGGCTCGGCCGGCCGACGTAGTGCGCCAGTTCGGAGCGGAATTCGGCGTCGAACGACGGGTCACGCCGGGCCGCCTGGTAGCAGGCCTTGAGCTCTTCGATCGCGTGGACGAGCGTCTCGGCGACGAAGGTGCCGCCCCACGGTCCGAAGTGCCCTCGCTCGTCGGGCTGGTGATAGGGAGTCATGTCTTGAGTCAGGCAGTGGATGCGGCGATCCGTGCATCGGCTTCGCGCACCGCGTCGCAAAAGCGCCGGATCTCAGCGGCGTCCTTCACGCCGCGCGACGATTCGACGCCGGAGGAAACGTCAACGGCCCAGGGCCGCAACTGCGAGATGCCGGCAGCGACGTTTGCGGCATGCAACCCACCAGACAAAACGAGCCGATGCCCGATGTCGGTGGAAAACCTTGCCGGAACGAGCGACCAATCGAAGACCTTTCCCGCGCCGCCGAATTCCGCGACATGGGCGTCGAGGAGGAGGCCTTGGGCCTCGCCGTAGCGGCGCGCGAAGTCTAGCAAATCGACCTCCGGCGCCATGCGAGCCACCTTGAGGAACGGGCGCCCGAACGCCGAGCACTGCGCGGGCGTCTCGTCGCCGTGGAACTGGAGGACGACGTTGGCGATGGCGTCGGCGACCGCCCTGACCTGCGCCGGCCGAGCGTTGACGAAGAGCGCGACCGGCGTGACGAAGGGTGGCAGCCTGCGAGCGAGCCGCGCCGCCGCGTCGACGTCGACAAAGCGCGCGCTCTCGGGATGGAAGACGAAGCCGACGGCATCGGCGCCGGCCTCGACCGCAGCTTCGACATCGGCCTCGCGCGACAGGCCGCAGATCTTGATGCGCGTGCGCTGGTTCATGGCAGCGCGCCGCGCCCGGCGCCGGTCCACGCGTCAAGGCAGCCAGTCCATCGCTGCGGTCCGATCCGGGATTGCATGCGCGGGATCGTAGTACGGTCCCTGGAAATAGAGGCCGTCGGGCGCGAACGTCGCCGCGGCCTGCGAACGGTCGCGCGAATCGATCAGGTCGCCCAGCCAGTGGGTCGGCCTCGAACCGTCACCGATCGCGACCAGGCAGCCGACGATGTTGCGGATCATGTGATGCAGGAAGGCGTCGGCGTCGAAGCCGAATCGCCAATAGGAGCCGCGCCGCTCGATGGCCACCGCGCGCATCGTCTTGACCGGAGTGAGAGCCTGGCACTCGGCCGAACGGAAGGCGCTGAAGTCGTGCTCGCCGAGCAGCGTGGCCGCGGCTTGCCGCATGGCGTCGCCGTCGAGGGGTCGAAACGACCAGCCGGCGAGGCCTGTCTCGAGCGCCGGCCGCACCGGCGACTCGAGCAGGAGATAGGCGTAGCGCCGGCCCGCGGCGCTCGCGCGAGAGTGGAAGCTGTCGGGGACGAAACGGCACCACTGCACCGCAATGTCGGCCGGCAAATACCGATTGGTCCCCCGGATCCAGGAGTGCAGTTCGCGACTCGCCGTGGTGTCGAAGTGGACGACCTGGTTCAGGGCATGCACACCGGCGTCGGTTCGACCGGCGCAGACCGACCGGACCGGGGCTCCCACGAAGGTGGATAGGGCCGCGTCCAGATGATCCTGGACCGTCCGGCCGCCGGGCTGGCTTTGCCAGCCGCTGTAGGCACTGCCGCGGTAGGCAACGCCGAGGGCGACCCTCACGGGCGGGCCCTCAGCTGATGCTGTCGAGCATCCCCTGCGCCTTGGTCTTGGTCGCGCCACTTGCGGTCGCGAGCACTTCGCGCAGGAGGTCGCGAGCACCGTCCTTGTCGCCGATTCGCTGGAACTCTTCCGCCAGTTCGAGTTTGCGCAAGAGCGGATCCTGACCCGAGCCGAGGTCGGACAGGTTGTCCGCCGCCGTCGTCGGCTCATCGGGGGGTTGGGTCGGCTGATCGAGATCGAGCGTGATCCCGGACAGGTCGAACGCCAACGGCTCGTCGCGACGATCCGGGAGGGTGACGCTGTCCTCGCCCACGAGCGGCATCTTCACCGTCGTCGGACTGTAGGTGGCGGGCTCGGCCAGCGACGGCGAGACCGAATCGAGCGGAGCGGGCCGTGACGGCCTGCCGATTTCGGGGTTGTCCAGGTCGAGATCGATGCTGTCGATCAGGCTGTCGTGTGGCTGGGTGTCGCCCATCGACTGGCCGAACTGGGAAGGCACCGGCATGACCGACTGCGGCATGGTGCTCGCGCCGAGACCTTCGATGATCTCGCCGCCCGTCTCGGCCGGGCGTTCCGGCGCGCC
>JBDSAB010000352.1:0-3606 GCA_039922395.1 Caldimonas sp. | reverse complement strand
TCGACATCCGGGCCGGGTTCGAGGTCTTCACGATCAGCGAGTTGTTGCGCTGGTCGACCATCACGGATGCCGAGCCGGTGGCCCCCGGCGCATTGGGCACGCCCGGCGCGCCGCCGCTGACGCCGGTGTCGGCGAGGCGCTGCACCATCGCGGCGATGTCAGCGGCGGCCGAGTGCTGGATCCTGATGACCTCGACGTCGCCACCGGACGGGGTGTCCATCGACGCGATGATCTTGCCGATCCGCTGCAGGTTGTCGGCGTAGTCGGTGATGACCAGCGAGTTGTTGCCGGGGTTCGCGTTGATCGTGTTGTTCGGGCTGATCAGCGGACGCAGCACCGGCACCAGGTTGTTCGCGTTCTCGTACGACAGCTTGAAGATCTGCGTCATCACCTGGTCGCCGCGCCGCGAGACTTCGCCGACCGACACGGTGCCGGTCTGCAGCTTGGCATCGGCTTCGGGGACGATCTTCAGCAGACCACCGACTTCGGCCACTGCGAAGCCGAGGCCGCGCAGCGCCGCCAGGAAGCTCAGGTAGGCGTCTCGCGGTGCGAGCGGCTGCTCGCTGTACAGCGTGATGTTGCCGCGCACCCGCGGGTCGACGACGAACTGCTGCTTCAGGATGACGCTCATCGCGCGGGCCACGCCCTCGATGTCTGCGTTGACGAAGTTCAGGGTGACCGCGTCGCCCCGAAAGCGTGCCGGGTTGTTGCGCGCGGTCTGGGCGAAGGCGGTCGGCGCGGGCACAACGGCCAGCGCGAGCATGCAGGACGCGATCGAGGTCGCGATGATCTTCTGGCGGACTCGCACGGGAAGACGAGGGGCGGCGAGTAGCTTCATGCTCATCCGATCGAAATGACGGAGCGGGCGCCGTCGCGCCGCCCGATGATGTTCAGCAGATTGGAAAGGGCGGCCTCATCGGCCGCAGACGCGCGCGCCTCGCCGCGGAAACGAACCCCGCCGAGTCCCCAGGTGCCGCTGCCGGTCAACTGGAGCGGGCCTTCCTGAGTCGAGAGATTGAGTCGGGTCGGGCTGTTGTCGTTGGCTCCGCCGCCGTCGAGCG
Organism: Caldimonas sp.; assembly: GCA_039922395.1. Taxonomy (GTDB): domain Bacteria; phylum Pseudomonadota; class Gammaproteobacteria; order Burkholderiales; family Burkholderiaceae_C; genus Schlegelella_A. The sequence continues at coordinate 2,545 of JBDSAB010000352.1, read as the reverse complement.
ACATGCGGTAGCTGCCGAGGGTGTCGAGCGTCGTGACCCGCGAGGAGACGTTCTTCAGCTCGATGTCGGCGCGCCCGTTGAGGCGCCAGCGGCCTTGCACGCTTTCGACCGTGAAGCCGGGTGTGACGAGGCGGACGACGCCGCCGAGCTGCATCGTGTTCCAGGGCGTGCCGAGGCCGCTCAGCCAGGCGCTCGGCCATTGAGCGACCCAGTTGCCCGATGGCGCCACGGTTGCGGCCATGCGGCCGAGCCCGGGGCGCAGATTGACGACGACGGTGCCGTTCAGGCAGCAGTTCTGGCGCAGCCGGAGGTCGAGCCCGAGCCCGCGTGGAACCAGCGTCCACTCGAGACGACCGGGCAGTGCGCTGGCGTCGCGACTGTCGCGCCCGCCGGTCAGGATGGGCACGGCGCTGCCGTCCCAGATCGTTCCGCGGGCCTCGGCGAGCAGAAGGCGCTGGTCCGTGCTCGAGGCCACCGCAGCCGCCAGCCATGCCGCCGGCGCAAAGGCGACCAGCGCGAGGAGGGTGCCGACGATGAGCCCGGCAATCGCCCACCGCATCCCGGCGTTGCGCGACTTGTCCCAGGCCTGCTCGGCGAACGTCGATTCGCCCCAGCCAGTGGCCGCAACGGTCGGCGTCCAGAGCGGACGCTTGCGCCGGCGCAGGATCACGAGGTGCCTCCGAGCGTCACGACGATCGTGCCGCTGTAGCCCTGCCGCGCGCGCGACAGGCTGGCCTCGATCGGGCGCGACCGGGCCGCGCTGCGGACTTCGGTCAACCAGTCGTACAAGTCGTCGGAGGCGACGTTTGTCAGAGTCAGCGAGGCGCGATCGCCCTGCAGCGACAGACGGCCGGCGGCGCCGAGGCGGTCGGTCGCCGTCTTCAGTGCAGCGGCGGCCTGCTGGGGCGAGACCGGTGCCACCGCACGCAAGGCCGTGACCTCGGTCGCAGTGACCCGGATCTGCTGCAACTGCCGGTCGATTTCGTCGAGCTGTGCCGGCGCCTCGCGCAGCGTGCGCCATGCGGGCTGCACCATCGTCAGCCAGATCAGGACTGCGATCAAGGCGACGAAACCGGCGCCGAGCGCCTGCCGCTCTCGCAACGAACGGCCGCGCCAGAAGGTGGCGGCCTGGCCTTTGAGGCTCGCGTCTGACGGCACGGATGGTGACTTCAGGGCTTCGGTGCTCATGACGACAACCCGCCGCGCGCGCGGCTCAAGGTGATGCGGCCTTCGCCGGCGTCGACGCGCCAGCCGCCGGGACGCAGGGCGCTGCGGAACTGCTCGATCTGGCCGTCATTCCAGCCGGTTGCGGCGAGGCTCAACTTGCCGGGTTCGAAGCGAAGATTCTCGACCGGGCGCTCGGGCGGCCAAGCCGATGCAGCCGCCTGCAGCAAGGTCTCAAAGTCGGAATCGCCGGGCTTGCCCGCGAACGATCGCAGCGACTGCGTCTCGCGCTGCATCACGGCAGCCGGGTCGCGCTGGATGTCCTGGTCGGACACGCGCGGGAAGCTGGCCTTGACAAGCGTCTTCAGGCTCTCGCGCCGCGTTTCGATCGCGCTGCGTTGCTGCCACGCCCACAGGTTGAGACCGACGATCTGGGCGACGACCAGCGACACCAGACCGATGCGGACCGGTCGCCATGCCGGGCTCATGAACCGGCGCATCGAATCGCGCAACGCGCGGGCGCCGCGGGTGCGCGGGGCAAGATCGAACTGGCGCAGGTTCCACAGGCTGCGCGCGGCCTGCAGCAGCCGCTGCTCGACCGGCATCACGTTGACCGGCGCACCCAGCCATTGCTCCGCGGCGGCGGCCGCCGCTGGGGATGCGCTCCAGCGCGTCGTGGGCGGCGGCGGTGTCGGGACCAGTGCACGTCCGAGTCCGCCCTGCAGGCGGACGTTGGCGACGCCGTCGGTGTGGGCCCAAGTCAGCGACACCGCGCTCGGCTTGCCGGGCTCGCCGCCATCGGCGACCGAGAAGTGGCCGATCGGCGGATCGTCGGGCCATGACATCGGCACGACGCGATCGACGAACAAGTGGGCGCGCTGCAGCAAAGCCAGCTCGCGGCGCAGCCACTGGCGGTCGACCGCGGCGACCCACGTCGGCTGGCCGGCCACCGCACCCGGGGCGATGGCCAGGTGAACCGCTTCGGCGTCCTCGAGCAGCGCATCTTCGAGCACGCCAGTGAGAGCCGCGCGCAGGCGGGCCGCGGGTGCCTTGGGCAGCACGATCCGGTGCCAGCTGACGTCGCAGTCGGCCAGCACCGCGACGGTGCCGGTTGCCTTCGGCAACAGCGAGGCGGCCAGTCGACCATGGTTCTGGACGTCGAGTCCGTCAGGCGTCGTGACGTATGAATAGTCGACCGCTGTGCGCTCGGGTTCGGCAGCGGGCGCATCTGGGCCGCGGGCGCGAAGCCGTCCGCGCGCGGGAATGCTGATGACGAGAGTCGACATTTAGTGGTCAGGACCGGGCTGGGGCATTGTAGGTAGCGTCCAGGCGGAAACCTCCGCCAATCAAGCACTTACGACTTGTTCTTATCGATCGATCG
>JBDSAB010000351.1:0-7584 GCA_039922395.1 Caldimonas sp. | reverse complement strand
TAACCAATCCGCAAGCACCGGCTCGAGTTCGCCGTTGCGCAGATAGGGCTCGGCGAAGTGGTGCGCGACGCCGGTGATGCCGGCGCCCTGGCGGGCCAGGCGCAGCAGCAGGTCGGGCGAGTTGGCGGTCGCGCGGCCGGGAGGAATGCCCTTCCATTGCGCATCGCCACGGGTCAGTGTCCAGGGCACCGGCTCGCCGTTGCGGGCGAACAGGCGCAGGCCTGGTGCTCCATCAGTGCTTACGGCTCCTGTGGCTCGCCATGCTGCCGCAGGTACGCCGGCGATGCATAGAGTCGCACTCGACCCGCCTCGCCGGCACCGTCGTCGATCGGCTGCGCGCTGCCGCGACCGATGGACAAGCCATTGCCGTCACCGTCCGTGACCTCGGCCAGACGCCGCACCCCGAACTGAACGAAGCCACCTTGCAGGCGCTCTTCACGCCCTCCGAGCAACGCACGCCGGCACAGGCTGCGCGCGTCGCCCTCGACGATGCGTTGATCGCCGAGCTGCAGGCCGCCGATGTGGTCGTGCTCGGCGTGCCGATGTACAACTTCGGCGTACCGGCGGCCCTGAAGAACTGGATCGATGCGATCTCGCGCGCCAAGGTGACATTCCAGTACACCGCCAACGGTCCGGAAGGCCTGCTGAAAGGCAAGAAGATCTACGTCGTGCTGACGCGCGGCGGCCAATACCGCAACACGCCATCGGACACGCAGGTGCCCTACCTGCGAACGGTGCTGTCGTTCCTCGGCATGACGGACATCCAGTTCATCTACGCCGAAGGCCTGGCACTCGGTGCGGATGCAGAACAGCAGTCGCTGGCTTCGGCTCGGCAGCAGATCGAGGCGGTGCTGGCCTGAGTCGAAACCGCGCGGCAAACCGCCGTGTGGAAGATGTGCTGACCGGTTCAACCGGCGGCACACCTCTCACGCGAACCAGTCGATCAGTTCGCGATTGACGACCGCCGGGCTCTCGAACTGGACCCAGTGACCGGCTCCCGGCACGGTCACGCATCGGGAAAACGGGTTCAGCTGTTGCAGTGCCGCGATCGCATCGGCAGGAGTGGCGGTGACGTCGTGCTCTCCGAAGATCGCGAGCACCGGCCGATCCACGCCACGCAGCACATCGCGCAGCGACGCCTTCAGCGAGATCTCCTTGCTCCGAAAGCGCGTGCCAAGACAAGACGCTTCGTGCACCGCGAGCGCGAGGTCATCGACTTGCTGTGGGTCGGCAATCATGTGCGCCTCGAGGTTGCGGCGCAGCGCCACCTCGCGGGCTGCGCGGTCGTCGATGCGCCAGTCAACCAGTGCCGTGCGGGGTCGCCGGCGGCTGCCGTGACCGGCAGGACCGAGCAACGCGAGGCGCCGGATGGCGGATCGCCGCCGCGCCAGGTTCGCCGCGACAAGACCGCCAAACGAGAAGCCGACCAGATCGATGGGCGCACCGGCACCGAGCAACGCATCGCAGCAGCGGTCGAGCGCATCGAGGAGCCGGTCGAGGCGGTCCGGCGCATGCGGATCGCCGGCCAGCGCGTCGGAGTCGCCGAAGCCCGGCATGTCGGGGACCAGCACCGCATGGCCTGCTGCGGACAGGGCTTCGATGTTGTGCACCCAATGCAGCCAGCTGCCATGACCGCCGTGCAGCAGCACCAGCGGCACGCCGGTACCGAAGCGCCGCCAGGCGACGCGCCCGCCGCCGGCCTCGATCCACTCGAGCCGCGCTCGATGTGTCAGTGACGTGATGAGGGGCGGCGTCATGCGTGATGCTGAGGGTCGTTCCATCGGCCGCGAAGCGACCCAGCTGCCGCTTGAGCAACTCGGATGCCGGCTGCTGCTCATCGTACCGAGGCAGCGGACGCGGCGCATCGAACGCCGATCACGGGTCAGAGCCCGCGGGTCAGGGGATGCGGAATCCGGCCGTGGCGCATACGATCCGGGTGAAGGAGTCCCGCATGGACCAGCACGTGCCGCAAGTGCCCACCGCCGAGACGTTTGTGCCCGCCAAGCTGGTGCTCGACGACGACGCCGCGCCGCCGGAGCGCCCGCAACGGCTCACGCTGAACCTGTGGGTCAAGCCGCCGGCCGGTCTCACCAAGGCGGCCGAAGAGGCTGTCGTGCGCAGTGCCGCCGTCGTGTTCCTGGAACGCGCCCTCGACAGCCTGCGCAACGCGCCTTCTCAGAGCTAGGCGCGACCCGCCGGCTCTTCGACCGCGCGAAGGGCATCCGGAACACGGGCTGCCCGAACAACGACCGCGACTGTCGCAAGCACCACAAGCTTCGGAAGCAGGAACGAATCCTGCCTTCCGGGCAGGTCATCATTGCGCCGAGTTCCGATGCAGCCGATCTTCCCCCTCATCGACCAATGGACCCAGCCGGCCGGGATTGCGCTGGCCGCCGTCCTGATCGCGCTGGTCGCGCACCGCCTGCTCCGTCCGGTGATGCGCCGCCTGAGCCGCTTTTCAACGGTGCTGTCCACCGTCGTGAGCGCGGGCGAACGGCCGATGCTCTTCGTGATGCCGCTGGCTGCGCTGCTCGTCGTCTGGGCACTGACGCCGGATGACCTGCCCGGGATCGGCTCGGTCCAGCATGCGAGCGGCGTGCTCGCGATCGCCGCGCTGACATGGCTCGCCTCCAGCATCGTCCAGGGCGTGGCCGACGGCGTCATCGCGGCCCACCCGTGGGACACCGAGGACAACCTCGAGGCGCGCCGTGTGCAGACGCAGACCCGCGTGCTGGCCCGCATCGGCCACGCCGGGATCATCGTCGCGGGTTTCGCCTTCGTGCTGATGACGTTTCCGAAAGCACGCCAGCTCGGCGCGAGCCTGCTGGCCTCGGCCGGCGTGGCCGGCCTCATCCTTGGCATCGCTGCGCGCACGGTGTTCGGCAACCTGCTGGCCGGTCTTCAGATCGCCATGGCCCAGCCGATCCGAATCGACGACGTGCTGATCGTCGAGAACGAATGGGGCCGCGTCGAGGAGATCACCTCGACCTACGTGGTGCTCCGAATCTGGGACGAGCGCCGCCTCGTTGTCCCGCTGCAATGGTTCATCGAACATCCGTTCCAGAACTGGACCCGGCGCGGCGCCGAGCTGCTGGGCACTGTCTTCCTGTGGGTCGACTTCACCTTGCCGCTGGAGCCGATCCGGCGCGAGGCGCAGCGCCTCTGCGAGGACTCGAAGGACTGGGACCGGCGGGTCTGCCTCGTGCAGGTCACCGACGCGAACGAGCGCGGGATGCAGTTGCGGGTCCTGGTCAGCTCGGCCTCGTCGGGACCGAATTTCGACCTGCGCTGTCGGGTGCGCGAGGGCCTGATCGATTTCATCCAGCGTGAGTACCCGGGGGCGCTGCCGCGCGTCCGCAGCAACGACGACGGCGACGGCAGGCACACCTCGATCGCGGCCGGCCACATGGCCTAGCCGCTTCTCATCGTGGAACTCGACGTCCGGGTTTTGCGCGAGCTCACGCTCGACCCGGCCACGCATCCCCGCGGCATCGGCCACGTCAGCGCAGCCAGCGGTTTGGTGCGCGTCGGGGACCGCTACTGCGTCATCGCCGACGACGAGCAACACCTCGCCGTGTTCGACATCGCCGGTGAAGGGCCGGGCCAATTGATCCGGTTGTTCGACGGCGATCTCCCAGCCTCGCCGAAGTCGAGAAAGGCCGCCAAGGCGGACCTGGAAGCCATCGCCGTGCTGCCGCCGCACGTGGCGTGCGCTCGCGGGGCCGTCCTGGCCATCGGCTCCGGGTCGCGGCCGCAACGCGAACGCGCGGTGCTGATCGGCATCGACGAAAGCGGGGCTCTGACGGCGAAGCCACACCCGATCGACCTCGCCGCGCTCTACGCCATCCTCCGAGCGCATCTCGGTGCGCTGAACATCGAAGGCGCCTTCGCCTGCGGCGACGAATTCATCCTGCTCCAGCGCGGCAATCAGAGACTGTCCAACGCCTGCATCCGCTATGCGCTCGACGACTTCGTCCGCTGGTGCGTCGATCCGATGCAGCCGGCGCCGAGGCCGGACTCGATCGGCCTGATGGACCTCGGGGACGCGCAGGGTGTTCCGCTGACGTTCACTGATGGGGCCTCCGTCGGCGGCGGCTCGTGGGTATTCAGCGCGGTCGCCGAGCGGACATCGGACAGCTATGTCGACGGGGCTTGCGTCGCCGCGGCGGTCGGGCTCGTCGGGCCGGATCGCCGGGTATGTGCCATTCGACCCATCCGGCCGCTGTGGAAGATTGAAGGCATCGCGGTGCAGCCGTTCGAAGGCGCGCTTCACTTGACGATGACGACCGATGCGGACGATCCGTCACAGCCGTCGAAGCTTCTGGTCGGCACGCTCGACTTGGCGTGAACAGTGCCGAAGCCGCCCAGGCAGCAGCGAGGCGAGCGGCCGACGGCGCGCTGTCGCACGCTTCGCTTCCACGCTGGCTTGAACGATCGGTCCGCGCTCGACAAGGGCAACGGCGATCGTCAGGGCGGGAACGCCTCTAGGCCGCTTCCCGCCCCTTCGCCCGGCACGGGCGTATGCGCGGCATTCATGATCCAGCAGACCATTGCGAAGTAGCCGACCAGCGCCACCAGTTCGACAACCGCCTCGGGACCGAAACGAGCTTCGGCTTCGATGTAGGTCGGCTCGCTGACGCCGTGGTGCTGAAGCACCTCGAGCGCGACATCGAGCGCAAGCTGTTCATCGTCGGCGAGCGGCGTCGCCCGGCGTCCCAGTCGCAGTGCCTCGATTGCCGTCCCGGAGACACCGGCCTTGACGGCGGCCGTCGCATGAACGACCCACTCGAACTGGTTGCCGACATGGCGCGCGACCGCGCACGTCACGAGCTCACGGACCCGCGCATCGAGCAGGCCGCCGAAGCGCAGGTGTTCGCCGAGCTTGCCGACGCGCTCCAGCAGCGCCGGGCTCTGCATCAGCGGCACGAACGGTCCGAGGACCGCTTTTCGCGGTCCGTCGATCAATGTCTTCGCCGCCGCACGCTGCGCCTCGGTCATCGCCTCCGCGGCAGGCAACGGCAGGCGCTCAGCCCACGGATGGCCATGTCCCTGTTGAATCATCGTTCCTCCTTCGTCAGCAAAACATCCTCGAACCGGCCGGCGCTCAAGGTCGCGACCGCCACAACCAGCCAGCACTTGCCAGCAAGGCCAAGGCACCGGCGCAGAGCGCCATCATCAGGCCGCCGAAGCCATCGGAGCCGGTGCTCAGCAGCGACGACAGCATCGGCCCTGCGAGCTGCCCGATCGCGAAGGCCGCCGTCAACCGGCCGAGCGCCCGTGTCGGATCGCCGTCTGTCTCGGCACGCGCCGCCTGCATGCCGGCCATGGTCGCCACCATGAAGGTGCTGCCGACCAGCAAGGCTGCGGCCAACACCGTCAAGGGCGAGAGATGGAGCACCGGCAGCAGACAGCCGACCGCCATCAGCAGATGGCTACCCGCCAGCACGCGTCGGCGCGAGACCCGTGCGAACAGGACACCCGCCAGCAACGTCGATGCGGCGGCGGCCGCGCCGAACACCGGCCAGGCGATGCCGAAGAGGGCCGGGTCGGCGATCACCGCGCGCGCCAGTACCGGCAGGAAGGTCGCGGGCAGGATGTAGCCGAAGCCGAGCAGGCCGTAACAGACGACGAGGCCTCCGTCGTCGGGTTTCGAGGGAGCTCTATTGCGCCGGATCGCAGCCTGCGTGCCTGTCGAGAGCGGGCGCGGCATCGCGGCAACGACGAGGACGATGCCGGCGACGGCGAAGGCGCCGAGCTGCAGCCACAGGCTCTCTGGCGCGACAGCCGACGCCCCGGCGTGCCAGCACCACATACCGGCGAGGGCGATGCCGGCGCCGACTCCTGCGTAGAGCACCCCCGCACCGGCGGTACGTCCGGAGTTCGCGAGTCGACCTAGGCACCACACGCTGGTGCTGACCAGCACCCACGCACTCGCCACGCCGGCCGCGAAGCGCAACAGCGCCCAGCTCAGCGGCGACGCGGTCCAGCCCATCGCTGCGGTCGACAGCGCGACGGCGACGAGCGCAGCGATCGCGAGCTGTTGCGGAGCGAGCCGCACCCGAGCAGCGCTGAGCGCCCCGGCAAGGTAGCCCGCGTAGTTGGCCGCAGCCAGCCAGCCGCCGCCGGCGAGGTCGACGCTGCCGGCCTGGATCATCAGCGGCAACACCGGCGTGAAGGCGAAACGGCCGATACCCATGGCGACCGCCAGCGCGACGAAGCCGGCCGCGCACACCGCACCGAACGACGGTTCACGTCCGGTGCTCATCGTCGATGGTTCCGAGTGACCCAGCATGCCTCCATTGGATGCAGAATCGAGGTGCCCGACAAATGAATTATCGAGAACGATCATTCTTCTTATGAGAACTATCGATCTGGACTCGCTCGAGATCTTCCGCGCCGTGGTGGCCGAAGGCGGCGTCATCCGCGCAGCCGGCAAGCTCAACAGGGTGCAGTCCAACGTCACCACGCGCATCCGCCAGCTCGAGGACCGACTCGGCCACAAGCTGTTCGAGCGGCATGGGCGCAATCTCAAGCTCGCGCCCGCCGGCCACCGCCTGCTGCCGTACGCCGACCGGCTTCTGCGGCTGGCCGACGAAGCCGAAAACGAACTGCGCAGCGACCTGCCACTCGGCACGTTTCGGCTCGGCTCGCTCGAGAGCACCGCCGGCAGCCGGCTGCCGCCCGTGCTCTCGCGCTTTCACAAGCTCTACCCGGGCGTCGTCGTCGAACTCGTCAGCGGCACCACGGGGGCGCTGATTCGCCGCGTCACCGCCTTCGAGGTCGAGGCGGCGTTCGTCTCCGAGCCTTTCTCGGCGGAAGGACTCGAAACGCTGCCGGTGTTTGACGAAGAGCTCGTCCTGATCACAGCACGCGGCGTGGCGCCGGTGACCCGCGCTGCCGACCTGCGCGGGGTGACGCTGATTGCGTTTGCCGAAGGCTGTTCATACCGCCGCCTGCTCGAGGGATGGCTCGGCAAAGGGGGCGTCGTCGCGGAGCGTTCGCTCGAGTTCGCGTCGTACCAGGCGATGATCGCGTGCGTCGCCGCCGGTACCGGCTTCGCGATCGTGCCCCTCTCGGTGCTGAAGGCGATGCGCGCCACCGCCGATGTCCAGCAGCACCTGTTACCCGAACGCGTCCGCACCAGCCGCACCCACCTCGTCTGGCGTGGCACGCCCTCGGTCGCGCTGACCCGGCTTGTGGAGATGCTGAAGGCGTAGCCGAGACGCAAAGGACACCTCGGGGCGTCAGGAGCCTGGCTTCCTGCCGGCGTGCAGCGGCCGACGAGCCGCAGACCATGAAGATCAACGGCGGGCCATGAAAGCAAAACGGGTTAGCCTCTCATCGAAGCTAACCCGTTGCCTTCTTGGTCGGGACGGCGGGATTCGAACTCGCGACCCCTTGCACCCCATTCAATCGTCCCTTAGTCCACCGAAGTCCGCCAGCGATCGGAGTCCGTCTATTTTCTCTATGTGCGATAGGCACTTGCTACAATTCATTGTCCGCTTCGATCCGCGGGCGTGCGCCTGTAGCCGGCGCCAATCGGACTATAGAAGGGACTACAGACTAGCGCTGTAGTCCACTTTC
>JBDSAB010000350.1:0-3099 GCA_039922395.1 Caldimonas sp. | reverse complement strand
GCCAAGCTCGGCATCCCGGTCGAGAACGTCGAGATCGTGCACGGCGACACCGGCCGCATCCCGTTCGGCATGGGCACCTACGGCAGCCGCTCGCTGTCGGTCGGCGGCACCGCGATCGTGAAGGCGGTCGACAAGGTGATCGCGAAGGGCAAGAAGATCGCCGCCCACCTGCTCGAGGCGGCCGACACCGACATCGAGTTCGAGAACGGCGAGTTCAAGGTCAAGGGCACCGACAAGAAGGTGCCGTGGGGCAGCGTCACACTGACCGCGTACGTGCCGCACAACTACCCGCTCGACAAGCTCGAGCCGGGCCTGAACGAGAACGCGTTCTACGACCCGACCAACTTCACCTATCCGGCCGGCAGCTACATCTGCGAGGTCGAGGTCGACACCGAGACCGGCAAGGTGAAGATCGAGAAGTTCACCGCGGTCGACGACTTCGGCAACATCGTCAATCCGATGATCGTCGCCGGCCAGGTGCACGGCGGCATCGGCCAGGGGCTCGGGCAGGCGATCATGGAAGGCTGCCACTACGACCCGGAGTCGGGCCAGCTCCTGACCGGCTCGTACATGGACTACGCGATGCCGCGCGCGATGGACCTGCCGAACTACGACATCGCGACCACGGTGACTGCGTGCAGCCACAACCCGCTGGGCGTGAAGGGCTGCGGCGAGGCCGGTGCGATCGGCTCGCCGCCGGCCTACATCAACGCGTTGACCGATGCGCTCGGCGTCAAGGAGATCGCGATGCCGGCGACGGCGGAGCGGGTCTGGCGCGCCGCCAACCAGCAAGCGGCCGCCTGAACCTCGTCGATCGACACTGCGAAGGAACACGACATGTATGCATTCGAATACCAGCGGCCGACGAGCCGCGCCGATGCGGTCTCGGCGGCGAGCGGGGACGTGCGCTACCTGGCCGGCGGGCAGAGCCTGATCCAGGCGATGAAGCTGCGCCTGTCGCAGTCGGAGCGCCTCGTCGACCTCGGCGCGGTCGCCGACCTGAAGGGCATCAAGGCCGACGCCAACGGCGTGACGATCGGCGCGATGACGACGCATGCCGCGGTCGCCGCGTCGGCCGACGTGCGTCGCGTGAACCCGGCGCTCGCCGAGCTGGCCGGCGGAATCGGCGACCCGATGGTGCGCAACATGGGGACGATCGGCGGGTCGATCGCGAACGCCGACCCTGCCGCGTGCTACCCGGCCGGCGTCGTCGGCCTCGGCGCGACGGTGCAGACCAACAAGCGCTCGATCGCCGGCGACCTGTTCTTCACCGGCCTGTTCGAGACCGCGCTCGAGCCCGGCGAGCTGATCGTCAGCGTCAGCTTTCCGGCGGCGCAGAAGGCGGCCTACGTCAAGTACAAGCAGCCAGCCTCGCGCTTTGCGCTGATCGGCGTGTTCGTCAGCCAGGGGTCGGGTGGCGTACGCGTCGCCGTGACCGGCGCGAAGGGCAGCGTGTTCCGGGCCCAGGCCCTCGAGGACGCGCTCACCAAGAGCTTCACGCCCGAGGCTGCCAAGGCGGTCAAGATGCCGACCGACGGCATCAACAGCGACATGCACGGCTCGGCCGCCTATCGCGCCGCGATGATCAGCGTGATGGCGTCGCGGGCGGTGGCGGCAGCGCTCGCCCGGTGACCGTGGCCGGCGGCGCATCGAGCGTCGGCAATGCGCCGCCCGCTGGCGGCGCCGACAGGGGCAACCTCGAAGTCGCTGCGTCGGCATGGCCCGGCGCGGCCTTGCCGCTGCCCGATTCGGTCGATGCGGTCGTCGCGTTGCTGGCGAGCGAGAACTACGTCTGCGACCGTCGGCTCGCGACCGCACTGTTCCTGAGCCTGAAGCTGCAGCGGCCGCTGTTCCTGGAGGGCGAACCGGGGGTCGGCAAGACCGAGCTCGCAAAGACCGTCGCGCGCGCGCTCGAGACGCTGCTGCTGCGCGTGCAGTGCTATGAAGGCCTCGACATCGCGCAGACCGCGTACGAGTGGAACGTCTCGCGGCAGATGATCGAGATCCGCCTCGCCGAAGCCGCGCACGGCCTCAGCGACGAAGCCGCGAGAGAGCGCCTCGGCAAGAGCCTCTATGCGCGCAGCATGCTGATCGAGCGTCCGCTGCTGCAGGCGCTGACGCAGGCGCGCTCGCCGGTGCTGCTGATCGACGAGCTGGATCGCGCCGACGAGCCGTTCGACGCATTCCTGCTCGAGGTGCTGGCCGAGAACCAGCTGACGATCCCGGAGTTCGGAACGATCACGGCGAGCGCGCCGCCGATCACGATCATCACCAGCAACCGCACGCGCGAAATCCACGATGCGTTGAAGCGGCGCTGCCTGTACCACTGGGTCGACTTCCCGAGCGTCGAGAGCGAGCTCGAGATCGTGCGGCTGAAGGCACCGGGCGCGCCGGAGCGGCTCTCGATCCAGGTCGTCGAGTTCGTGCAGCGGATGCGCACGCTCGACCTGTTCAAGGCGCCGGGTGTCGCCGAGACGATCGATTGGACCAATGCATTGGTCGCGCTGAACGCGATTCGGCTCGACCCGGCGACGGTGCACGACACGCTCGGCGTGTTGCTGAAGTACCAGGACGACATCGTCAGGCTGCAGAGCGGCGATACCGTCAAGCTGCTCGACGAGCTGCGGGCGCGCGCCCTGCTCGAATGACCCGATGACGGCCGGACGTCCTCCACCGTCGCCCAGCCTGATCCGCTTCCACTCGCTGTCGTGATTGCCGAGAACATCGTCCACTTCGCCCGCGTGCTGCGCAGCGCCGGCATGCCGATCGGCCCCGATCGCGTGCTGGCCGCAATGAACGCGGTCGAGCAGGTCGGCCTCGACCGGCGTGACGACGTGCATGCCGCGCTGTCGGCCGTGATGCTCGACCGCCATGAACAGCAGCCGCTCTTCGATGCCGCGTTCGATGCGTTCTGGCGCGACCCGAAGCTGCTCGAGCAGATGATGCTGCTGCTGCTGCCGAAGATCAGTGGCCGCGGCGACAAGGCGATGGCGCCGCGCGCCAACCGGCTCGCCGAAGCGCTCGCCGCACCGCGGCCGCCACAGGCGCCGAACAAGGCGAACGAGACCGCGAAGGAAGAGATCCAGTTCGACACCGCGT
>JBDSAB010000349.1:0-3243 GCA_039922395.1 Caldimonas sp. | reverse complement strand
GTGCCGCCGCGCCCGGCGCAGATCGAAGCGGTGCCCGATGTCGCCGCGCGGGCCTATCCGCCGCTCGAGACCGCCGCGCCATGACGCTCGCCCGCACGGGCATCGTCGACAACCCGGGCCGATTGCGCATCGCCATTGCCGGCGCCTCCGGGCGGATGGGACGGACCCTGATCGACACGGTCGGCGCCAGCACCGACTGCGTTTTGGTCGGCGCGCTCGACGCCGCCGACAGTCCGGCGCTCGGGCAGGACGCGACGCCGGCCACACCCGGCGCGAACCGGGTCGCGATCACGTCCGACCTGCACGCGGGGCTCGCCGAAGCCCAGGTGCTGATCGACTTCACGCGGCCCGCCGGCACGCTGGCCCACGTCGCCGTGTGCCGCGAGCTGGGCGTTCGCCTCGTGATCGGCACGACTGGTTTCACCGACGAACAGAAGGCCGAGATCGCCGGCCACGCCGATCACATCGCGATCGTGATGGCGCCGAACATGAGCGTCGGCGTCAACGTCGTGCTGAAGCTGCTCGAGACCGCGGCACGCGCACTCGACGCCGGCTTCGACGTCGAGATCATCGAGGCCCATCACCGCCACAAGGTCGACGCGCCGAGCGGAACGGCGTTGAAGATGGGCGAGGTGGTCGCGCAGGCATCGGGCCGCGATCTGAAGGCCTGTGCCGTCTACGCACGCGACGGCCACAGCTCGCCGGACGGTGGCGAACGCGACCCGCGCGCGATCGGCTTCTCGAGCATCCGCGGCGGCGACATCGTCGGCGACCACACGGTCCTGTTCGCAGGCAACGGCGAGCGGATCGAGATCACGCACCGCTCGTCGAGCCGCGCGACCTACGCCGAAGGCAGTCTGCGGGCAGCCCGCTTCCTGGCCGGCCGCAGCCATGGGCTCTACGGCATGGACGACGTGCTCGGCATCGCTGCCACGCAAGGAGCGAGCGCATGACCGGGTTCGGCCACTTCTGGTCGCAGGGCGACTTCATCACGCGCAGCGTCGCCGCACTGCTGTTGCTGATGTCGGTCAGCGCCTGGGTCGTGATCTTCTGGAAGGCGTGGCTGCTGCGCCGTGTCAAGGTCGACCTGCAGCGTGCGGTGCCGGCGTTCTGGGCCGCGCCGTCGCTCGATGCCGGCCGCGAGCAGCTCGCGGCGTTCGATCGCGAGGCGGTGCTCGCGCCGTTACTGCAGGCCGCCGTCGCCGCACCGCCCCACGGCACGCTCGAAGCCAAGGGCCATGCCGACTCGCAGCTGACGCGGCGCCTTCGCGATGCGCTGCACGGCGTGCTGCAGCACCTGCAGTTCGGGCAGGTATTGCTGGCCTCGATCGGCAGCACCGCCCCCTTCATCGGCCTGTTCGGCACCGTGTGGGGCATCTATCACGCGCTGATCAGCATCTCGGCGGCCGGCACGATCACGATCGAGCGCGTCTCTGGGCCGGTCGGCGAGGCGCTCGTGATGACGGCGGCCGGCCTCGCGGTCGCGATCCCCGCGGTCCTCGCATACAACATCTTCGGCAAGCGCGTCTCGGCGAGCGAAGCCGAGCTCGAGGGCTTCGCGCACGACCTGCGCGAGATGATCATCGACACCGGCCGAGGGGCTTGAGCCGATGGCCTTCGGCCGCCTTCAGCGTGCGCCCGGCGCCCAGCCGATGAGCGACATCAACATGACGCCGCTGATCGACGTGATGCTGGTGCTGCTGGTGATCTTCATGATCACCGCGCCGCTGATGGCGTCCAGCCTGAAGCTCGACCTGCCGAAGACCGACGCCGGCCAGCCGACCGAGACGCCGCAGTTCGTCTCGATCGCGCTCGACCAGCAGGGCCGGCTCTATTTCGGCGACGACGTCGTCGACGCGGCGACCTTCAATGCGCGCCTCACCGATGCGGCGCGCAAGAACCCGCAGACCGAGGTGCAGTTGCGCGCCGACCAGAACGTCGCGTACGGGCGCGTCGCCGAGTTGATCGGGCTGATCCAGAAAGCCGGGCTGACGCGGGTCGGCTTCGTCACCGAGCCGGCGCCACTGTCCCCGGCGGGACCGGCGAAGAACTAGCCAAGGCGGCAACGCGGCAGTCGTCGCGCAAGGCATCCCAGCCCGTCGCGCCGAGACTTCTGAGCGTCGTCAGATTCGCCTCGTAGATCGCGGCCGGATCGGGCAGCGCCGCGACGGCGGCCTCGACGCTCTGTTCGCGCAGCAGTTGCAGCACCGGATGGGGCGACCGGTTGGTCGCATTGGTCACATCGTCAGCCGCGGTGCCGGCGAATCCGTACTGCGGATGGAAGCTCGCGACCTGCAGCACGCCGGTCGCGCCGAGCGCCTCGAGCGCGGCATCGGCAACGTCGAGGAAATCGTTGTAGTCGTCGAAATCGACGAGCACGAATGGATGGACCAGCAACGTTGTTTCGAGCGCCGCGACCGGCGTGTCGATCAGCTCGCGCGCTGCGTCGCAGAAGGCGTCGAGCAGCGCCTCCGGATCGGGCGCTGCACAGCCGACGAACCGCGTGCGATCGCGCAGCCGGGCGGCCCGGGCATACGGGCACAGGTTGAGGCCGATCACGACTCGGTCGACCCACACCCGCGTCTCGGCGACCGCAAGGGCCAGGGCTTCGTCGGGTTCAGCGGGTGGGTTCATTCAAGGACCGATCGGCTCGACGCCGCGACCGATTGTCCCGCGGCGTCAAAGCGTCGGCTGCAGTCGCCAGAAGCTCGCGAATCGCGGCACGCCCTGGGCGGTCAGCTCATGGTAGCGATAGCTCACCAGGCTGCCGAGCGCCGGCGGCTCGCGCCGCAGTGCGTCAGGCAGGCCGGACCCGACGAAGAAGCGCCGGCCCTGCGGCGTCTCGACCTGCAGCGCGCCGACCTCGCCCGCGTATTTGCCCTTGCCGCGGCGGTAGCCGACAACCGTGGCCTCGGCATCGAGAAAAGGCTTCAGCTTGGTCAGCACGTCGCTGCGGCCCGATTCGTACGCGGCCGAGGCCAGATGGAGCATCAGCCCCTCGCCGCCCTGCTCCACGGTGTCGGCGAGGCGTTGTCGCAACTGCGCCCGATCGGCGACGCGAAACTGCGGCGCCGCTTGCAGCTGCGGCCAGCCGGTTCGCGCGGCGATGCGCTCGATCGACTGCGTCCGCTCGGCGAAGCTGCCCTCGGCCTCGGGACGCTCGAACACCATGTACCGAACGCGCCGCCATTCGGCATCGTCGGGCCGCTCGCGCCGCACCGCGGCCGACAGCGCATCGAACTG
>JBDSAB010000348.1:0-3403 GCA_039922395.1 Caldimonas sp. | reverse complement strand
TTCCTCGAGGGCGATGCGATCTACCTCGAACGCATCCTGCCGCCGCCGAACGCGCGGCTGATCGTCGCGCTGCAGGACACGGCGCGCGCCGATGCGCCTGCGATCGAGCGGGCCAGCGTGTCGATGCAGATCGCCGGCGGGCCACCGTACGCCTGGCGCCTGCCGTACGACCCGCAGCTCGGCGAGCCGGCCCGGCTGACCGTGCGCGCGCGCATCGAAACGCCGGAGGGTCTGTGGATGACGACGACCCAGACCGTGACGGCCGGCAGCGGATCGACGCCGCTGTCGCTGCGTCTGTCGATGGTGCAGCGTGCCCCCACGTCGCCGACGGTGCCCGCGGCGCCGACCCTCTCAGCGCCGCCGGCGGCACCTTCGCCCGCCACAGACGCGTGCGCGTCTGCGACCACGCAGGCCGACATGGCGACGTGCGCTCACGAAGACTTCCTGGCGGCGTCGGAGGGCTATGCCAATCGCTACCAAGTGCTCTCGACGTCGATGCCGCCGGCCCAGCGCGACCGCCTGCGCCGGATGCAGAGCGCGTGGCTGGGCTTTCGGACCGCTGCCTGCCGCTACGAGAGCGGGCCGGTCAACGGCGGCAGCGCGCAAGGCTTCGTCTACTGGAACTGCGTGGCGCGGATGACGCGCGAACGCGCCGACCAGCTCGCCCGCCTCGCCGAATGCCGCGAAGGCGACATCACCTGCAGCCGGAGACGGCCGTGAGCGCGCGTCGCTGGCTGCGCAGTGCCTGCGTTGCGCTTGCTGGCCTCGCCGGCGTGTCGATCGCGACGGCCGCAGGGGCGCCGAGCCGCATCGAGACGACCGCCGGCGCGCTCGACGGCACGCGCGACGGTGACGTCAGCGCGTTCAAGGGCATTCCGTTCGCGGCGCCGCCGGTCGGCGACCTGCGCTGGCGGGCGCCGCAACCGGCGCCGCGCTGGAGCGGCGTGCGCAACGCGACCGCATTCGGCAGCGCCTGCATGCAGAAGCCGGGAATGTCGCTCGAGAACGGCGGCGACGCCGGCGCGCTCAATGAGGACTGTCTCTACCTCAACGTCTGGACGCCGCGGGCCGAGCCCGGGGCGCGCCTGCCGGTGATGGTCTGGATCCACGGCGGCGCGCTGATCTTCGGCGCCGGCAGCCTGGCGCTCTACGACGGCGCGCCGCTGGCGCGCCAGGGCGTCGTCGTCGTGACGGTCAACTACCGGCTCGGGCCGCTCGGCTTCTTTGCCCACCCCGCGCTCGACAAGGCGGCGCCGAACGGGCCGGCCAACTTCGGCCTGCTCGACCAGATCGCCGCGCTGCAATGGGTCCGGCGCCATGTCGCGTCGTTCGGCGGGGATCCGTCGCGCGTCACGATCTTCGGCCAGTCGGCCGGCGCCCAGAGCGTGCTCGCGCTGATGGCGTCGCCATCGGCCAGGGGGTTGTTCCAGCAGGCGATTGCACAGAGTCCGTACGGCGTGCCGAGCCATCCGCGCGCGAAGGCGCAGCAAGTCGGCGTGCGCATCGCCGAGGCGGTCGGCCTGCCCGGCGCGCGGACGACGCTCGCGGACCTGCGTCGGGTGCCGGCCGAGGCGCTGGCGGCGCTCGACGACAACGCGCTGTCGCTGGCACCCGGCTTCATCGTCGGCGATGCGGCCATGCCGCGTTCGATCCTTGCCGCGTTCCAGGCCAAGCAGCAAGCCGCGGTGCCATTGATGATCGGCAACAACAGCGACGAGACCAGCGTCGCGCTCGCGTTCGGCATCAAGCCCGCGGTGCTGGTGCAGAAGCTCGGCGCCGCGCGCATCGTCGTGCGGCCGCTCTACCGCGGGGTCACCGACGACGCCGAGCTCGGCCGCCAGGTCGTGCGCGACGTCGTCTTCACCGCGTTCGCGCGCCGCATCGCGGTGCTGCAGTCGGAGCGCGCGCCGACCTGGCGCTACTACTACTCGCGGTTGCCGTCGAATGCGCAGAACCAGCCCGGCGTCGGCCACGGCGGCGAGATCCCCGCGGTCTTCGGCACCGGCGACAGCTGCAACTGCCTCGGGGCGCCGCTCACTCCGGCCGACCGTGCGGCCGGTGCCGCATTGGCCGAGCGCTGGGTCGCGTTCGCACGCAGCGGCGAGCCGACCGCGTCGAGTGGCGCGCGCTGGCCGACCGACAGCCGGGCCCGACCGGTCGTGCTCGACTTCGCCGATGCCGAGGCGGTCGAGCCCGACTTCATGCGCCAGCGCCTGAACACGTTCATCGGCGCGCTCAACCTGATCGGCGCGGCGCGCCCGGCGAACTGACCGTCAGGCCGGCTGCAGGCGCTGCGGCAGGATCAAGAGGTCGATCAGCCGGCGTGCATCGTCGAGCGATTCGAGCGCGTCGACGCCGCCGAGGAACGCGTCGACCTGGCGCCGCGGCAGCGGCTGCGCCGCATAGGCGACGCAGTCCTCGAAGCGCGCGATCTGCTGCGCATCGCTGAGGCTGTTGCCCGGAAAGCCGGGCGCGATGTCGAGCTGGCGCAGCACGGTCCGGCCGTCGCTCGTCGTCAGCGCGAGGTCGACCGCGGTGTGGCCGCGCGCGTCGAGCGCCGGGTCCGCGATCACATCGACCCGTTCGATCAGCGCGTTGACATCGGCATCGCCGACCTGCTCGGGCTTGAAGTGCGCGAGCTTCGAAGCCCGCCGCACGATCGCATTGGCGACGCAGTAGCGCGCGCTGAACTGCGCATCGACGCGCGGGTTGGCGCCGATCCGGAACGGATGGCCGACCAGCTTGTGCGAATAGGGCGGCAGCCGCACCTCGACCCGGCGCACGCGGTGCGGCGTCAGGTCGAGCGTGTCGACCAGCTCGAGCGTCAGCTCGGTGAGCGCCTGTGTGACGCCGCAGCTCGGGTACTTCTTGAACACCATCTGGTCGAGCCGCCATTCGTTGCCGAGGCCGGCGACCATCTGCACCGGGTCGAGCCGATCGCGACCGTACAGGTGCGGATAGCCGTAGACGCCTTCGAGAAAGCGGGTCGGCCCGCTGATCCCGTGCAGCGCCATCTGCGCGCAGTCGATAC
Source organism: Caldimonas sp. (assembly GCA_039922395.1). Taxonomy (GTDB): domain Bacteria; phylum Pseudomonadota; class Gammaproteobacteria; order Burkholderiales; family Burkholderiaceae_C; genus Schlegelella_A. Next base: position 372 of record JBDSAB010000348.1, on the reverse strand, counting down.
CGGTCTGCGCGACCCAACCCTGGATCACACGGACCGCAAGCGTGCCGTCGATGTTGCTCTGGAAGCTGCCGCCGCAACGGTTGAACGCGAGGCCGCGCGTGCAGGGTCTGTGTGTCGTCGAGCCGCAGAACGCGCGACGCGGTGGCAGTCGCCGCGAACACGATCGCGACGCCGGTCGGGTCGAAGCCGTCATACATCGACTCGGTCAGATTGAAGCGCGCGCCAACCTCGCAGCCAACCGCCAGTGCGGCCAGCAGCTCGGCGCCGCTGCAGCCGCCGGCCAGCTCGGCCGCCGCGAACGCGGCCGGCACGACCGACGAGCCGATGTGGATGCCGGGCGCCATCGCATCGCAGTAGTCGAGCGCGCGGCAC
>JBDSAB010000347.1:0-4140 GCA_039922395.1 Caldimonas sp. | reverse complement strand
CTCTACGCGACCGGCCGCCATCCGAACACCGCCGGCCTCGGCCTCGAGGAAGCAGGCGTCGCGTTGTCGGCGACCGGCGCCGTCGTCGTCGACGAGCATTACCAGAGCAGCGTGCCGTCGGTCTATGCGATCGGCGACGTCATCGACAAGGTCAAGCTGACGCCGGTCGCGCTCGCCGAGGCGATGGCCGTCGTCGACCGGCTCTACGGCGATGGCACCCGCCACGTCGACTACGCACTGATCCCGACTGCCGTGTTCACGAACCCGAGCATCGGCACCATCGGCCACTCCGAAGCGCATGCGCGGACGCTCGGGCCGGTGCGGGTCTACCGCAGCGAGTTCAAGGCGCTGCGCCACACGCTGTCGGGCAGCACCGAGCGGACCTTGATGAAGCTGGTCGTCGACGATGCGACCGACCGCGTCGTCGGCCTGCACATGGTCGGCGCCGACGCCGGCGAGATCGCGCAGGGCTTCGCGGTCGCAATGAAGGCGGGCGCGACCAAGTCGGTCTTCGATGCGACTCTCGGCATTCACCCGACCGCAGCCGAGGAGTTCGTGACGATGCGCGAGCCGGTGGTGGCATGATGCGCGCCTCCCGTGCTGCACGCGGCGCCCAGAGGCCCGCTCCAAGACGATGACGCGAACCCTTCTGTCGTTCGGCGGCGCCGTGCTGGTCGCCGCCTCTCTGGCGATGGCGCCGGCGAGCCGCGCCGCCGACAACAAGCCGCGCGAGACCAAGCCCGCGGCCGCCAAGCCGGCGCCGACGCCGCTGCTGCTGTCGCCAGCGCAGCTGCGGGAATGCCTTGCGCAGCAGCAGGCCCTGCGCAGCCGCTCCGACGAGACCGAGCGCAGGCAGGCCGCGTTGACGGCCAGCAAGGCCGAGATCGACCGCCTCGGCACGACACTGAAGCAGCAACTCGACACGCTCGACCGGACCAGCGCCGATGCGATCACGGCATACAACGCGCAGGCCGCGGCGCGCGACAAGATGATCGACCAGTACCAGGAAGGCGTGCCGGCCTACAACGCCGAGGTCGAGACGCTGAAGGCGGACCGTACCGCCTACGCGAAGGCCTGCGAGAACAAGCGCTATGACGAGAACGACGAGATCATGATCCGCAAGGGCAAATGATGGCGACACCGACAGCGCACGGCAACGAGGCCGACAACCCGCTGCTGCAGCGCTGGAACACGCCGTACGGCCTGCCGCCGTTCGGCGCGGTGCGGCCCGAGCACTTCGAGCCGGCGTTCGACGCGGCGCTCGCCGAGCACCGGGCCGAGATCGATGCGATCGGCGCCGATCCGGCAGCGCCGACATTCGCGAACACGATCGCGGCGTTCGACCGCGCCGGCCGGATGGTCACGCGGCTGAAGCAGCTGTTCTTCAATCTGACGTCGAGCGAGACATCGCCGGCGCTGCAGACGGTCGAGACGCAGATGGCGCCGCGCCTGGCCGCGCACGACAGCGCGGTCTCGATGCACGCCGCGCTGTTTGCGCGAATCGACTCGCTGCACGAGCGACGCGCCGAACTCGGCCTCGGCGCCGAAGAGCTGCGCGTGCTCGAGCGCTATCACGCCGACTTCACGCGCGCCGGCGCGCGCCTCGGCGCCAACGAACAGAAGCGCTACGCCGAGATCATGGGGCGGCTCGCCGAGCTGACGACGCAGTTCGGCCAGAACGTGCTCGCCGACGAGTCCGCCTACCGGCTCGTGCTGCGCACCGAGAGCGAACTCGCCGGGCTGCCCGACTTCGTGCGCGCTGCGGGGCGCCAGGCCGGTGTCGAGCGCGGCATCGATGGCTGCGTGATCACGCTGTCACGTTCGCATGTGGTGCCGTTTCTCACGTTCTCGGATCGGCGCGATCTGCGCGAGCAGGTCTACCGCGCGTGGACGACGCGCGGCGAACACGCCGGCCCGACCGACAACCGCGCGGTGGCGCGCGAGATCCTCGCGCTGCGCCGCGAGCAGGCCCGTCTGCACGGCTGTGCGTCCTACGCCGACTATGCATTGGCCGAGTCGATGGCGCGGCGGCCGGGCAACGTGACCGATCTGCTCGAGCAGGTCTGGGCGCCGGCTTGCGCCCGCGCCGCGACCGAGCGCGAGGCGCTCGAGGCGCTCGCGCTGTCGCGCGACGCGCCGAGCCGGATCGAGGCCTGGGATTGGCGCTACTACGCCGAGAAGGTGCGCAAGGTCCGCTACGACTTCGACGAGGCGCAGGTCAAGCCGTACTTCCCGCTCGACCGGATGACCGCCGCCGCATTCGACTGCGCGGGGCGCCTGTTCGGCCTCAAGTTCGTCGAGCAGCCGCAGGTCAAGGCGTACCACCCGGACGTCAAGGTCTACGAGGTGCGCGGCGCCGACGGTGCGCTGGTCGGCGTCTTCCTGCACGACAACTTTGCGCGGCCCGCCAAGCGGAGCGGCGCGTGGATGGGCTCTTACCGCGATCAGTCGCGGATCGGCGGCGCAGGCAGCGAAGCCGTCGTGCCGATCGTCGTCAACAACAACAATTTTGCGAAGGCCGCGCTCGGCGAACCAACCTTGCTGAGCTTCGACGACGCACGCACGCTGTTCCACGAGTTCGGCCACGGACTTCACGGCCTGCTGTCGAGCGTCACGTACGAGCGGGTCTCGGGAACCAACGTGCTGCAGGATTTCGTCGAGATGCCGTCGCAGATCTTCGAGCATTGGCTGAGCGAGCCCGAGGTGCTGAAGCGCCACGCGCGCCATTATGCGACCCACGAGCCGATCCCCGATGCGCTGGTCGAGCGCCTGCATGCGGCCCGCTTTTTCAACCAGGGCTACGACACGGTGCGCTACGCCGCGTCGGCGCTGGTCGACATGGCGGCGCACGGGCTCGACACGATCAGTGCCGACTTCGACATCGTCGCGTTCGAGCGTGAAGAGCTCGCGCGCATCGGCCTGCCGGACGGGATCGGCATGAACCACCGCCTGCCGCATTTCCAGCATCTTTTCGCGGGCTCCGACTACGCCGCCGGCTATTACGTGTACCTGTGGGCCGAGGTGCTCGACGCCGACGGCTACGAGGCGTTCGCCGAGGCCGGCGACCCGTTCGATCCCGGGGTCGCAGCGCGCCTGCGCCGCTTCATCTACTCGGCCGGCGATTCGCTCGAGCCGTCGGCAGCCTACCGGGCGTTCCGCGGCCGCACGCCGCAGATCGAGCCGATGCTGCGCCAGCGCGGCCTGCTCGAAGTCGGGACCTGAGCGGCGGCGGGGCGGGGCGGCTCAGGCCTTGGCGACCTCGAGGACGAGCTTGCCGAAGTTTTCGCCGTTGAAGAGCTTCAGCAGCGCTTCCGGAAAGTTCTCGAGACCGCGGACGACGTCCTCGCGGCTCTTCATCCGTCCGTCCTGCAGATAACCGGCCATCTCGGCGATCGCGATCGGATAGCGCGCCGCATAGTCGAACACCACCATGCCCTCCATGCGCGCGCGGTTGACGAGCAGCGACAGGTAGTTGGCCGGGCCCTTGACCGGCGTCGTGTTGTTGTACTGGCTGATGGCGCCGCAGATGATGATGCGGGCCTTCATGGCGAGCCGCGTCAGCACCGTGTCGAGGATGTCGCCGCCGACGTTGTCGAAGTAGATGTCGACGCCCTTGGTGCAGGCCTTGCGCAGGTCGTCCTTCAGGTTGCCGCCCTTGTAGTCGACGCAGGCGTCGAAGCCGAGCTCGTTGACGACCCAGTCGCACTTGGCGCTGCCGCCGGCGATGCCCACGGTCCGGCAGCCCTTGATCTTCGCGAGCTGGCCGACGGTCTGGCCGACCGCGCCGGCCGCACCCGAGACGACGACGGTCTCGCCTTCCTTCGGCGCGCCGATGTCCATCAGGCCGAAGTAGCCGGTCATGCCCGGCATGCCGAGCACGTTGAGCCATTGCGTCGACGAGCCGACGCGCAGGTCGATCTTGAAGAGGCCGGCCGCCTTCATCGCCTTCTCGGGGATCACGCAGTACTCCTGCACGTTCAGCACTGCGCTGACCGTGTCGCCGACCGCATAGGCCGGACTCTTCGACGCCACCACGACACCGATGCCGCCGGCCCGCATGACTTCGCCGATGCCGACCGGCGCGATATAGCTCTTGCCCTCGTTCATCCAGCCACGCATCGCCGGGTCGAGCGACAGCGC
>JBDSAB010000346.1:0-4440 GCA_039922395.1 Caldimonas sp. | reverse complement strand
GCGTTCAGAGCGCCGAGCACGACGATCGATTCGATCGTCGACCGCGCCAGCTCGGGCGAGACGTCGGCGGCGATGCTGGTCAGGCCGAGCCCGCGGATGTGGATGGTTTGGCCGGCCGTCCGCAACGTCTCGAGCTCGTGCCGGCTGTAGGTCTTGAGACCGAGCGTCACGTCGTTTCGCGCAACCGCGCTGCGCACCGCATCGCCGTGACTGAACAGCAGTTGCCGGATCGCGCTGCGGATGAAGTCGGTCCGGTTCGAATAGAAGCCTTCCTTGACCAGCAGATCGATCTGGCCGAGGTCGACGAAGCCGAGATTGACGGTGACCTTCTCGGTATCGGGAAGCCCGGGGGTCGAGCGAGAGAGTGCTTTGCCAGCCATGCGACATCTTAGTGCCATCCACTTGGATGGTGCAAGTGCTGTCTGTTTGACCCTACAACCAGAACGAGGCAACTGCTCACTTTGGCCGCGGAGTCGGCAGATCCTTGAGCTGCGACGCGAGCTGTCCACTTCGAAGGGCAGTCACGGTGCGAGTGACCGAGCGGCCGACGTTGCGGACTTCCTCCTGCATGGCGGTGTCCTTGTCCAGCGTGGCGTGGCTGGTGGCGTACGGCTCGTAGTAACCGATCATCCGGTCGAGCTGGCCGTCGCGCCCGGAGTCGATCAGACCCATCCAGTCGAGCCAGTCGCAGAGCGATCGGCGCGAGCCTTCGATCCCGGCGACGTCGCCATGGACGACGACGCCGTAGGCGCGCCGGTCGAGGTGCTTCGGGTAGCTCCAGCCGTCAAGCTCGATGGCCTTGGCCTTCTCGGGCTTCTTGCCGCCGGTCGAGGTCGGATCGGGGTTGCCGCCGTCGGCGCAGACCAGACGGTCGATCATCAGCTTCAGCGGGCTCGGCGCCTGGTACCAGTAGACCGGCGTCACGATCACGACGCCGTGTGCTGCGGTCCAGCGCTCGTAGATCTCTGCCATCCAGTCGTTGGTCTGGTTCAGCGCGTGGTTCGGGTAGCAGCTGCACGGCCAGTGGCAGAGCGGCATCGCGGTCGACACGCAGCCCTTGCACGGATGGATGTGGCGGCCGTATTCCGACGTCAGCAGGCTGAGGTCGAGCCGGTCGACGGCCATGTCTGCCTGCTCGACTTCTTCGCAGACGAGCTGCGTCAAACGGAACGTCTTCGAGATTTCGCCGGGACAGGTGCCGTCGTTGCGCGCCGATCCGCAGATCACGAGCACGCGTGAGCGGCTGGCCGGATCGGCCCAAGTCCGGTGGGCCGCGTCGATGCGCTCCTTGGCCTCGATCCAGTCGAGCGACAGGTCGTAGTCGGGATCGGCGTAGCCTGGCCCGGCCTTGCGTGTCCGCGGTGCCTTGCGGCCGTCGCTGTAGGCCTGCCAGGCAATCTCCTCGAGCCGGCCGAGCGCCGCCGACTCGGCGTCGAACGCCGGATCGCGGAACCCGTTGTGGAAGCGCACGCTGAATTCGCTGCGCGGCAGGTGGCCCGGGGCCTGGCCTTTGCGGACATCGTCGGTCATGGTGCAGTCTAAAAACGCAGCCCGCGGATTGGCCGTAGGCCGAAACGCCGATTGACGGCCGGCCGGTCGCCAGATCGACGCGTAGAGGCTCGCCGGACCCGTTCGACGCGGGCATCGGCGGCGTTCCTTGGGTATCGCCCGCCGGCCCAGGCATTCGCCGATGACCCGGCCTGGCCTGCGGCAATCGCCCCCGGGCGATCCGATCGGCCATCGACGCTTACGATCCGGGCCGAATCCATCGATCGAAAGGATCTTGATGAAAGCGACATGGAACGGCGCGGTGATCGCCGAGAGCGACGACACCGTGGTCGTCGAGGGCAACCACTACTTTCCGGAGTCCACCCTGAACCGCCAGTACGTGACGTTCAGCAACCACCGGTCGGGCTGCCCTTGGAAGGGCCAGGCCCACTACTACAGCCTGATGGTCGACGGCGACATGAACGAGAACGCCGTCTGGTACTACCCCGAGCCGAGCGAGGCCGCCCGGCAGATCAAGGGCCGGGTCGCCTTCTGGAAGGGCGTCAAGGTGGCCTGAGGCCGGCTGGTCCTGACGGCATCGGCCCGGTTGTGCGGCGCGGCTCCGCCGCGTCTACTTGCCGGCCTTGAAGTTCGTGAAGATCCGGGTCTGGACGCGTCGGATCGGCTGCGGCACCGCGTCCGGCGGCGTCATCCGCGCCTTGTCCTCGGCGCTCAGGAAGATCGTCTTGTTCTCGGCGACGTCCTTCTTCACCAGCTTGACCGAGGCCGCGTTCGGGTTCGCGTAGAACACCTTGTTGGTCAGCGACGCGGCAACTTCGGGCCGCAGGATGTAGTTGATGAAGAGGTGGGCGTTGTCGACGTTCTTGGCGTCCTTCGGGATCGCCATCGTGTCGAAGAACAAGGTCGCGCCGCCCTTCGGGATCTGCGCTTCGATCGCGGCCGGCGCCTTCGGATTGGCCTCGAGCGCGCGCGCCCTCGCGATGTTGATGTCGCCCGAGTAGCCCATCACCGCGCACAGCGAGCCGGCCGCGAGGTCGTTGATGTAGCCCGACGACGAGAAGCGGGTCACGTACGGGCGCACCGCCTTCAGCATCTGCGCTGCGGCGTCGTAGTCGGCGGCATTCGCGCTGTACGCCGGCTTGCCGACGTAGAGCATCGCGACCGGCAGCACCTCGGATGCCGAGTCGAGGAAGTTGACGCCGCAGCCCTTCAGCTTGGCCGCGTACTTCGGATCGAAGATCAGCGACCAGGCGTTCTCCGGCATCGGCATGCTGCCGAGCGCGGCCTTGACCTTCGGGATGTGGATGCCGATCGTCACGTAGCCCCACAGCCAGTCGACCAGGAACTGGTTGCCGGGGTCGACGTTGGCGAGCTGCTTCAGCAGCGTCGGGTCCAGGTTGCCCCAGTTGCTCAGCTTCGCGCGGTCGAGCTTCTGCAACAGGCCGCTCTCGATCTGCTGCTTCGCGAAATGCGAGCCCGGCACCACGATGTCGTAGCCGGTCTTGCCGGCCACCAACTTCGCCTGCAGCACTTCATTGGTGTCGTAGTTGTCGTAGTTGACCTTGATGCCGGTCTCTTTCTCGAAGTTCTTGATCGTGTCTTCGGCGATGTAGTCGGACCAGTTGTAGACGTTCAGCACCTTGGCGTCGGCGCCGAGCGCACCGGTGGCGGCGCTCGCGAGCGCGGTGGTGGCGAGCAGCAGTCGGAGGGCAGCGGTCTTCAGGCGGGGAGCGGGCATCTCGTCGTCCTTTGCGTCAGGGGCTCCGGGACATCCCGGTCGGCTGGTCCGGTCGCGATTCTGGCGCACCGGCCGCGGCATCAGAGCAAGCAATGGGCCACTCGGTTCCCTTCGTCGGCGGCGCCACGGGAAAATGGAGGACCGCTCCCATCACGCCGCCCGTCGATGCCTCCCGCCCCGATCCTGCCCGTGCACTGCCGGCGCCTGCGCGAGATCTATCGCTCGGCCGGCTGGCCGTGCCAGGACGCGATCGAGATCGAGCTGCTGTGCGCCGGCTTGATCGAGCGCCTGCGCGGCCCGAACGGGCACGAGACCTTGCGCGTGACCGATGCCGGCGTCGCGCTGATCGGCGAGACGTTGCAGCGCAACCGCGCGCGCCGCGACCTCCACGAGGCGCTGGTCGAGCGGGTCGCCCACGACATGACGCGGGCCGGCCGGATCGCCTGGCGTGGCCTGAGCCTGCGCGCAAAGATCGATGACGGCTGGTCGATGGCGATGCCTGACGTCTTCTCGATCCGCCACACCTCGGTCGAGGCCTACCTCGACCCGATCGTCCACGAGATCAAGGTGCGGCGCGCCGACCTGCTCTCCGACTTGCGCAACGAGAGCAAGCGCGCCGGCTACCTGCAGCTCAGCAGCGAGTGCTGGTACGTGATACGGGCCGGCATCGCCGAACCCGCCGAGATACCAGCGGCGTGCGGCGTCATCGTGGCGAGCGAGGACGGCCTCGAGGTCGCCCGCCCGGCACCGAAGCGCGCGATGCGGATGCCGTTCCAGCTCTGGATGGCGCTCGCGCGGGCGACGCCGCTGCCGGGCTGGCGCCTCGAAGACGAGCAGCGCGGACTCGGCGACACTTCGGAGTCCTGATGCCGCGGGTCTGCGGCGTCGCTCACCGATTCCCGAATGTCCGTCGCTTCCGCAGCCGCCTCTGTCGGCCCCGATTCCTCGACGCTGGCGCGTCGCGCCCTCTGGGCCGCCCTGGTCCTGATCGTCATCTGGGGCGCCAACTTCACAGTCCAGAAAGCGGTCTTCGCCGCGCTCTCGCCGGGCGGATTCCTGTTCGTGCGCTACCTGATCATGCCGGTCGCCGCGACCGCGCTGCTGTGCTGGCGGTTCGGCACGCGCTGGCCGCGGGTCTCGCGTGCCGACCTGGTGGCGCTGCTGCGCCTCGGCCTGGCCGGCCACCTGCTGCA
>JBDSAB010000345.1:0-3417 GCA_039922395.1 Caldimonas sp. | reverse complement strand
CTGCTTGATGATCCCGGCCTCGAGCAGCAGCTCGCCGGCTTCCTTGCTGAACGCCGCGTGCTCGCCGGCAAAGAACTTCTGGTTCGCCGCCCGGTCCTGCCAGCGCAGATAGGCCTGGCTCTTCTCGAACTGCTCGCCGGTCGACTTGACGTCGGCGCCCATGATCTCGAAGCTCTTCTTCGGATCGGCCTTGATCATCTCGAGCGCGTCGAAATAGCCGTCGGCGAGCGCCTTCGCCGCCTTCGGGTTCTCGGCCAGGAACTTCGGCGTGCAGCCGAACGTGTCCATCACCATGGGGTAGTCGAGCGTCGTCGCGATGATCTTGCCGGCCTCCGGCTTGGCGCGCACCGCCGACAGATACGGCTCGTAGGTCATTCCGGCATCGAGGTCGGTCGTGCCGGCGACGAACGCATTCGCGGCGGCCTGCGGCTCGAGGTTGACGACCTTGACGTCCTTCACCGACAGCCCGTTCTTCTTCAGGATCCACGCGAGCATGAAGTACGGCGAAGTGCCCGGCGCGCTCGCCGCAACGGTCTTGCCCTTCAGGTCGCCGACCTTCGTGACGCCGGCCTTCACGACCATGCCGTCGGCACCGTAGCTCTTGTCGAGCTGGAAGATCTGCGTCGTCGCGACGCCGTTCGCATTCCAGACGATCCAGGTCTCGACCGTCGTCGCCGCGCACTGGATGTCGCCCGATGCGAGCACGAGGTGGCGGTCCTTCTGCGGGATCTTCTTGATCGTCACGTCGAGACCGTGCTTCTTGAAGATGCCGGCCTCCTTCGCAAGAGTCAGCGGCGCAAAGCCGGTCCAGCCGGAGATGCCGATCGCGACCGGCGTCTCCTGGGCCGAAGCCAGGCCGGAGGTGGATGCCGCGATGGCGAGAGCCAGCAAGGTCTTCTTCATGGTGCTTTCCTTCGAGGGTCGGTGTTGAATGAAACGTGAAAGACAAAACGTGAAAGACAGACGGCCGAAAGACTTCGTTCAGGCCGGAATCCAGAGCGGCGGCAGTGCCGGCAGCGTTCGCAGGATGCGTGCCAGCGAGCCGTCGACGACGAGCGCGGTCGCCCGCTCGATGTCGGGCGCGAGATAGCGATCTTCGCCGAGCGGCGGGCACGTGGTGCGCAGCAGCGCATGTGCGGCCTCGAGCGGCGGCGAGCTGCGCAGCGGACGCAGGAATTCGATGCCCTGCGCGGCAGCCAGCAACTCGATGCCGAGGATGTGCGCGGTGTTGTGGATCATCGCCTGCAGCCGGCGCGCCGCGAAGGTCGCCATGCTCACATGATCCTCCTGGTTGGCCGACGTCGGCAGGCTGTCGACGCTGGCCGGATGCGCCAGCGACTTGTTCTCGGAGGCGAGCGCCGCGGCGGTGACGTGGGCGATCATGAAGCCGCTGTTCAGGCCGGCATCGGCGGTCAGGAACGGCGGCAGGCGCGAGACGTTGGCGTCGATCAGCATCGCGATCCGGCGCTCGGCGATCGCGCCGACCTCGGCGATCGCGATCGCGCAGGCGTCGCAGGCGAGCGCGACCGGCTCGGCGTGGAAGTTGCCGCCGGAGACGATCTCGCCAGTCGCGTCGGGCCCGGCGAAGACGAGCGGGTTGTCGGTCACCGCGTTCGCTTCGCGCACCAGCACCAGCGCTGCGTGACGCAGCTGATCGAGGCAGGCGCCGACGACCTGCGGCTGGCAGCGCAGGCTGTACGGGTCCTGCACGCGGTCGTCGCCCGTCAGGTGGGAGACCCGGATCTCGCTGCCGGCGAGCAGCGCCCGGTAGTACTGCGCCACATCGATCTGCCCCGGCTGGCCGCGCAGCATGTGGATGCGCGGGTCGAACGGGCCGTCGCTGCCGCGCGCCGCATCGACCGTCAGCGCGCCGACGACGAGCGCGGCCTCGAGCACCGGCTCGAACGACAGCAGCGCATGCAGCGCCAGCGCGGTCGAGGTCTGCGTGCCGTTGATCAGCGCGAGGCCTTCCTTCGCGGCGAGCCGCAGCGGCGCGATGCCGGCGTCGCGCAGCGCATCGACGGCCGGAACGCGTGCGCCGTCGACCAGCATCTCGCCCTCGCCGATCAGCGCGAGGGTCATGTGGGCGAGCGGCGCGAGGTCGCCGGACGCGCCGACCGAGCCCTGCGACGGGACGTACGGCACGAGCCCGGCATTGCTGACCGCGAGCAAGGTATCGATCACCGCTTCGCGCACGCCCGAGTGCCCGCGCGCGAGGCTCGCCGCCTTCAGCGCGAGCATCAGCCGGACCACCGGCGGCGCCAGCGGCTCGCCGACGCCGACGCTGTGCGAGCGGATCAGGTTCAGCTGCAGGCGGTCGAGCCGATCGGCGTCAATGCGCGTCGACGCCAGCTTGCCGAAGCCGGTGTTGACGCCGTAGACGGGCGCATCGCCCTGCGCCGCGCGCTGCACGACGGCGGCGCTGGCGCGCACGGCAGGACGCGCCGCCGGGTCGAGCTCGAGGCGTGTGCTGCCGGCGTGGATCGCCTGCAGCGCGTCGAGCGCAAGCTGTCCGGGCGTGAGGCGCAACGGCGCCATCAGCGGCCCAGCATCGGCAGGTTCAGGGCCTGCTCGTGGGCGCAGGCGCGAGCCTCCTCGTAGCCGGCATCGGCATGGCGCATCACGCCGGTCGCCGGGTCGTTCCACAGCACGCGCTCGATCCGCTTCGCCGCCGCGTCGGTGCCATCGCAGACGATGACGACGCCGGCGTGCTGCGAATAGCCCATGCCGACGCCGCCACCGTGGTGCAGGCTGACCCAGGTCGCGCCGCCGGCGGTGTTCAGCAGCGCGTTCAGCAGCGGCCAGTCGGACACCGCGTCGCTGCCGTCGCGCATGCTCTCGGTCTCGCGGTTGGGGCTGGCGACCGAGCCTGAATCCAGATGATCGCGGCCGATCACGATCGGCGCCTTGAGCTCGCCGCTCGCCACCATCTCGTTGAAGGCGAGCCCGAGGCGGTCGCGGTCGCCCAGCCCGACCCAGCAGATGCGCGCCGGCAGGCCCTGGAACTTGATCCGCTTCCTGGCCATGTCGAGCCAGTTGTGCAGGTGCTTGTTGTCGGGCAGCAGCTCCTTCACCTTCTCGTCGGTGCGGTAGATGTCCTCGGGATCGCCCGACAAGGCGGCCCAGCGGAACGGCCCGACGCCGCGGCAGAACAGCGGCCGCACATAGGCCGGCACGAAGCCCGGGAAGTCGAAGGCGTTCGCCACGCCTTCCTCGAGCGCCATCTGGCGGATGTTGTTGCCGTAATCGACCACGGGAATGCCCATACGGTGAAAATCCAGCATGGCGCGGACATGCCCGGCCATGGATTTTTTCGCAGCGGCGGCCACGCTTTTCGGATCGGTTTCGCGCCGCCGCTCCCACTCGTCGGTGGTCCAGCCTTGCGGCAGATAGCCGTTGACCGGATCGTGCGCGGAG
>JBDSAB010000344.1:0-4060 GCA_039922395.1 Caldimonas sp. | reverse complement strand
CAGCCGCACCTTCGGGACGAGCAACCGTTGTGCCCAGCGCTTTAAAGTACTGGGGAACCAGTCATCGTTTCCGTCACGTAAGCGCTGACCACCTGCCTTTGCCTGTCATCCTGCATGGTGTTCAGCGGTTAAAGTCTTCTCGAAGCTCGGCGCTCGACCTCTAGTAGGGCAGCTATCGTTGCAAGCAAACGGTCAGGTGGGCACGGCTTCTGCAGAAAGTCGTCATAGCCATCCCACGTGCTTCGGACCTCCTCTTCCGACGTTGCGCTGTGCATCACGATTCGTGGGCAGCTCTTGCCCAGCAGTGCGAGCATCTGTCGCGCCACAGCTGCCCCGCTCGTAAGCGCGGTCTCAAGGCCCTCTTGACGATCTGACGGAGAAACGCCGTCCACGATCAGACTGAAACTTGCGCCCCACGATCGCTGAAATACGCAATGGGTGGAAGTGCCCCGCAAATCCATGGCTAACCTGCTCGACGAAATGCGGCAATGCCAATCGGTGCGGGCGTGCATCGACCTTGCCCTTACCGATGCCTATGGCGAAGAGGAGCAGGCCGTGGCCTGGCTGACCTGCATCGAAGCGATGTTCGGCCGGTACAAGCAAGTCCGGCTGATGGGCAACGACGTGGCGCTCTTCGGCTTCGACCTGCGCCATCATGGCGTGGTTGCCGTGTGTCAGCAGGGCAAGCGCAGAGCACGCGTGACCCTCGACTCCATCGAGTTCCCTGAACTCACCCTGGTCGAGCAGCTTTGGCTGAAGGCTTGGCAACGGTTCTCGGAGAGGAACGATTGATCGATCTGAGTCGGACTGCGATCAGATGTCGAGGACCTGGCGCAGCAACGCGAAGTCGACTCGCCAGGAGTGACCTTCACCGGTATCGACTGTGGCAGTGCGTTGGTTGATCCGGACGACGGTACCGACCTGGGTCTGCAGGTACTTGTCCTCGAACGAGACCTTCTCGCCGCAACGGAAGTCGCCTCGTCCGGCCTTGGCCGGAGGCGCGTTCGGTGGCGGCGTTTGCGTCGGTGCGCTGCTCGTGGTCTGCGGCGGTTCGACGGCTGTGTAAGGCAGCTTCCATTCGGTTTTTGTTCCTTGCTCGTGCAACGTGACCTTGGTGTCGCCCATCGCCACGACGCGGCCGTTGCGCATCTGCCCGCTGCGCCAGTCGAGGAACTGCACCGTCTGCCCCATGTGCATGTTCGCTCGGACTTTGACGATCCGGCGCGGGTCGGCCAACATCTGCTCGATCACCGTGCTCAGGTGGAAGAGCTCCAGGCTGCTGGCGCGGTTGAGCGAGTCGATGATCCGGGGATCGATGCCTTGCGAGTTCACGCCGAAGTCCTCTTCGGTTACGGCGCCCGGCGTTGTTCGACTCAGGCCGCCAGTGGTTGGTCTTGATCGCGCCGCCCGATGTTCCACGGCAGCAACTCGTCGATGCGGTTGATCGGATGCTCGGCGATGCGTGTGAGCACGTCGCGCAGGTACGCCTGCGGGTCCAGCCCATTGAGCTTGGCCGTCTCCACCAGACTGTAGATCGAGGCGGCGCGCTCGCCCCCGGCGTCTGAGCCCATGAACAGGTAGTTGCCCCTTCCAAGGGCGACCCCGCGCAGGGCGCGTTCGGCAGCGTTATTGTCGATCTCGATGCGGCCGTCGTCGCGGTAGCGCGTCAGCGCCCGCCAACGCGTGAGCGAGTAGCCCATCGCTTTGGCCAGCTCCGACTTCGCTGAGACCCTGCCGAGCATGCCAATGAACCAAGCGCGCAGGTCCTCGAGCAGCGGTCCGGCGCGTGCCTGGCGCTCCCGCCGCCGCACGTCGGGCGGTTGACCCCGGATCTGCGCCTCAATCGCGTAGAGCGCCGCGATGCGCTGCAGCGCTTGATCGGCGATGGAGCCGGCCACACGGCCCTGGTTCTCGTGCATGTCCCAGAACGGTCGTCGCGCGTGCGCCCAGCACAGTGCTTCCTCGACATGACCGGCGGCGTAGATCTTCCCGTAGCCACCATAGGCATCGGCCTGCAGGATGCCGCGGTAGTGCTTCAGATGCTCTTGAGGATGCTCGCCCTTGCGGTTGGGCGAGTACCGGTACCAGGCCGCGGGCGGCTCGGTGCTGCCGGCCGGTCGGTCATCACGAACGTAGACCCACAGACGTCCGGTCTTCGTGCGCCCGCGACCCGGGTCGAGCACCGGCACCGGCGTGTCGTCGGCGTGCACCTTGGCGCTGGCCAGCGCGTATCGGCCGAGCGCGGCGACCAAGGGGGCGAGCAAGGCGTGGCTCTGCTCGACCCAGCCGCCGTAGGTCGAGGGATCGAAGATCACGCCCTCGCGGGCATGGATGCGGGCCAGGCGGTGCAGCGGGATGTGGTCGCAGTATTTGGAGACGAGGACGTTGGCGAGTAACGCGGGGCCGGCCACGCCGCGCGCGATCGGCCGGCTCGCTGCTGCGGCCTGGAAGATCGCCTGGCAGCTCACACACGCCAGCTTGGGCCGAACGTGGCGGATGACCTTGAAGCGTGCCGGCACGTACTCGAGCTGCTCGGAGACGTCCGCGCCGATCTGGCGCAGGCGACCGCCGCACGCGGTGCAGCCACAGGCCTTGCCTGTCGCATCGTGCGCGGCCTCAGTGGCTTCGGGACGGAGCTCCCGGTTCTCGCGCGGCAGGTGTGCCGGCAGTTGCCGATCGATGACTGCACTGTTCGCAGCCTCTGTCTTCGGCGCTGGCTTGGACGCCGGATGTTCATCCAGTGGTGCACCCTCGATCAGGGCGATCTGCGGGTCATCCAACTGCTCGCTGGAGCGTCCGTACTGGGCTCGGCGCGCACGCAGCAACTGCAGCGTGAGCTTGTCGACCATCAGCTTGAGCATTGCCAGCTGGGAGTCGCGCTCCTCGACGACGCGCAGCAGCGAGTCGATGGTGGGAGGCGAGTTGAAGCTGGTCGGCACAGAGATCTACTGTGCCGCGTCTTTGCGGCGCCGAATATTGGTGGCGCACCGGAGGCGAGTTCATACAGCCATTAGGCTGCCAGTTGCGGTTCGTGCGTGCGCATCGGCATGCGCCAGTCAATGCCTTCGAGCAGCATCGATAGCTGCGCCGGCGTGAGCGAGACGCTGCCCGATGAGGCCTGCGGCCAGATGAAGCGACCGCGCTCCAGGCGCTTGGCCAAGAGCATCAGACCCTGACCGTCGAACCACAGCACCTTGAGGATGTCGCCGCGCCGGCCGCGGAAGACGAAGATGTGGCCGCAGAACGGATTCTCGGCGAGCGCCATCTGCACCACAGCCGCCAGCCCATCGAAGCCTTTGCGCATGTCGGTATAGCCGGCGACGACCCACACGCGTGTGTTCGATGGCAGGCCGATCATGCGCGTAGGGCTTGAAGCACCAGACGCAGTTGCTGCGGGTCGACACCCCGGTGCACGCGGACCACCGCGCCGGCAAGCTCGATCTCTATCGGCGCCGGCGAACGGTCGGTCGCCTCATCAGCCGGCGCGACCGGCGGCGCCGCTGACGAGATCGTCACCGGCAGCAGCAACGGTGCCGGCGACACTGGCCAGTCGCGCTGCAGCTTCATCCAACGACGCAATTGGTTGGCGTTGACGCTGTGACGCATCGCCAGGCCCGCGACCGATGTGCCGGGCCCGCTCGCCTGCTCGACGAGCCAAGCCTTGAACGATGACGCAAAGATGCGCTTGCCGTTGCGCATCGTCCTCTCGACCGTCGGCCCCGACCACTCCTGCGTGTGTCCACAGTCTTGCATAGTGGACGCATCCTCGGCTCATCATCCGGTCACGGTCAATGCGGTCTTGAGACCTCGCTTACGTCGCAAGCGACGCCCGCCGCCGTGGACAAGCCTCAAGGCGCCTCACACACAGAATTTCTGACACTCTCCAGCCGTCTCGTGCTGCTGGCGCGCATGGAGGACGCGACGGCTGCCTCAGCGCTGGCGGGCTTCACCGCCAAGCTGAATTCGATTGCCGCGCCGATGCGCCAGAGCCTGACGTATGACCAAGGCAAGGAGATGGCCCGGCATGCCGACCTCGCCGCCAGCACCGGCGTGCGGGTCT
>JBDSAB010000343.1:0-6774 GCA_039922395.1 Caldimonas sp. | reverse complement strand
GACCCGGCGAGATCTGGGTCGTGCTCGGTCCGAACGGATCGGGGAAATCGTCGTTGCTCGCCGCGTTGGCCGGCGTGTTCGAGCGCTCGGCCGGCACGATGGCGATCGACGGAAAGTCGCTCCACGCCTGGACGCCCGGCGCGCTGGCGGATCGACGCGCCTGGTGCCCGCAGTTCTGGAGCGATCCGTTTCCGAGCAGCGTGCTCGATACCGTGCAGCTTGCACAGCATCGGCGTGGTCCCTGGTTCTTCCAGACTCCGGAGCCGGACGCCGCGGTGCACGCCCTGATGGCGCGGCTCGAGCTCGCCGAACTCGCGACTGCGGATGTGCGGACGCTGTCGGGCGGTGAACGACAGCGGGTCGCGATTGCGACCGCGCTGCTGCAGCAAGCCCCGCTGCTGTTGCTCGACGAGCCGGCGGCGCATCTCGACCTCGGGCACCAGCAGATGCTGGTCGATGTGCTCCGCGGCCATGCCGCGACGGGCGGCGCGGTCGTCGTCAGCCTGCACGATCTGAATCTCGCCTGGGATCTGGCCGACCACGTGGTCCTGCTCGACGGCCGTGGCGGCGCAGCGGCCGGTCCGCGCCCAGCGATGCTGACGCCGACCCGCCTCGGCGCTGCGTTCGGCGTCGCGATACGGCAGGTCGCGGTGGGTGTGCAGCAGCGGTTCTGGAGCGGTCTGCGTCCGACGGAGCCCGAAGCGTGAGCAAGGCTCGGAAGGCTTGCCTTGGCGTTGCGATCGAAAGACTCGGCACGAGTCACGTGGTTCGCGCTCGCCGTTTGATCGGCGCAGCGATAACGACCATCGCCTGCGTTGTGACAGGTTTGCCGGTGCACGGTGCAACCTTCGTCGACGACGCATCGCAGACGTTCCAGCTCGATCGACCGGCCCAGCGGGTGGTCACGCTGGCGCCGAACCTCACCGAGCTGGTGTATGCCGTCGGTGGCGGCTCAACGCTCGTCGGTACGGTGACGCTGAGCACGTTCCCGGAGGAGGCTCGCGCGGTTCCCCGGGTCGGTGACTACCAGCGCTTCGACATCGAGCGCATCCTGCTGCTCAAACCCGATCTCGTGCTGGCCTGGCACCACGGCAACCCGGGCCGCGAATTGGCGCAGTTGGCCGCAGCGGGATTGCCGCTGTACCACCTCGAGCCGCGCCGCCTCGACGACGTGCCGCGCGCGCTCGCGCGTGTCGGGGAACTGCTGGGCCGCAACGAGCAGGGCCGTACCCGTGCAGCCGCGTTGAGGGACGAAATCGCCGAGCTGCGCCGCGCACATCGAAATGTCGATCCGGTCTCGGTGTTCTATCAGGTGTGGAGCAACCCGCTGATGACCTTGAGCGGCCAGCACATCGTCAGCGACGTCATCGCGCTCTGCGGCGGGCGCAACGTCTTCGCCGAACTGCCGCCCCTCGTGCCGCAGCTGTCGACCGAGTCGGTCGTCGCCGCCAATCCGCAAGTGATGCTGTCGGCACGAGAAGATGCGGACAGCGGCCCGGTGCTGAAGCGCGGCGTGAACGATGCGGCTTTCACCGGATGGCTCCGCTATCCATCGCTCGAGGCCGTGCGCCGCAACTGGCTCTACACGTTGCCCGGCGATCTCATTGCAAGGCAGGGTCCGCGCATCGTCGACGGTGCGCGCGGGGTCTGCGCGGCGCTCGACGAAGTGCGCTTCGAACGGCGGTCGCGGCCCTGAGCGGATTGAGGGTGAATCCGGTCCCGGTGCGAACGACGTCAGCGGTTACGAACTGATAGCGAGTGCCGAATCCGGCTGCCCGGCGGGCTGGCGTTTCAGGCGGAGTCGGCCTTCAACTCGCGCGGCGCCGAGTCACACCAGCGCGTCACCGCACAGCGCTCGCAGAGCGGTCGGCGCGCGAGACACACATAGCGGCCGTGCAGGATCAGCCAGTGATGGGCGTCGGCGAGATACGCCGAAGGCACGCGCTTCAGCAGCTTCGTCTCGACCTCGAGTGGCGTCGCACCCGGTGCAAGCCCGGTTCGGTTGCTGACACGAAAAACGTGCGTGTCGACCGCCAGGGTCGACTCGCCGAACGCGACGTTGAGCACCACGTTCGCCGTCTTGCGGCCGACGCCGGGCAGCGCCTCGAGCGCCTCGCGGGTGCGCGGAACCTGGCCGCCATGCTGCTCGTTCAGGATGCGACAGGTCTCGAGCAGCATCCGCGCCTTGTTGCGGTAGAGGCCGATCGTGCGGATCGCCTCGGTCAGCCGTTCGAGGCCGAGCGCGACGATCCCGACTGGTGTGTTGGCGATCGGGAAGAGGCCGCGCGTCGCCTTGTTGACACTGACATCGGTGGCCTGCGCCGACAGCAGAACGGCGGCCAGCAACTCGAACACGCTGGTGTACTCGAGCTCGCTCGCGGGATCCGGATTGGCCGCCTTCAGCGTGGCGAAGAAGGGCTCGATGTCGGTGGCCTTCATGGCGCCGACCGACCCGCTCGCGCGCGTGCCAGGGCTGCGGCGACGATGGCATCGCGCCGCTCGGCCAGGGCGAGGGATGAGGAAGTGGGTGCTGCCCCGACGGTGCTCGCCGTCGCGTCTTTTTGAGGCGGTGCGTCTTCCTCGAGGGCCTTGCCATCCTCAACCGGCATACGGGAACGGTGGACCGCGTAGCGCCGTCGCGCGACATCGGCCTGTTGCTGACTCCAGGCCTGCCAGCCGGTCCGCTCATCAGTCGCAACGACCAAGGCGATGCAATCGACCGGGCAGACCGGAAGGCACAGCTCGCAGCCGGTGCACAGCTCCGGGATGACGGTGTGCATCTGCTTCGGCGCACCGACGATGCAGTCGACCGGGCAGGCTTGCAGGCACAACGTGCAGCCGATGCACCAGGCTTCATCGACCAGTGCGAGTTGGCGTGGCCCTTCGGTGCCGTTCGCTGGATTCAACGCCACGACCGGCCGACGCGTCAATGCGGCCAGGCGGGCGATGCCTTCGGCGCCGCCGGGGGGGCACTGGTTGATCGGTGCGGCGTCGTTCGCGATGGCCTCGGCATAGGCCTGGCAGTCGGCATAGCCGCAGCGCGTGCACTGGGTCTGCGGCAGCGCGTCGTTCAGCGGGGCGACGAGCGATGCGTTCGACATGGCCGAGCGATTATCGGCGTGGTCCGAAACGGTCGTTCGCTGGTGGCCGCGATTCGGCTTGGGGCGAACCGCGCCGCGCGCGCCCCCCGATCGAACGATCTATCGGCGGCGTTTGACCACGCGTGCCGAAGCTCGGATCAGGCGGATGGCCTTTTCCTCGGACGCATCGGTCGTGCGCACATGGGAACTGCCGTTCGCTTTGCGGGCCTTGCCATTGGCGGTGCCGTTCAAGGACTTCACCACTGCAGCCGCCGATCCGTTCGTCGCCACAGCCTTGCCATTCACGGCTGCCGTTGCCGCGCGCTTGGTTTTCGTCGTTGACTTGACGGCCGCCGCGGCTTTCGCCTCGGAAATGGCGGTCTGGTACGACGCAATGAAGTCGCGCACCCGCGGATAGACCTTCTCGCGCCAGCGCCGACCCGAAAAGATGCCGTAGTGACCGGCACCGGCGACGTCATAGTGGAACTGCCGACTCGCCGGCACGCCGGTGCACAGCGCATGCGCGGCCTGGGTCTGGCCGGCGCCCGAGATGTCGTCGAGTTCGCCCTCGATCGTCAGCAATGCGGTCGTCTTGATGTCCTCAGGCCGGACCCGTTCGCCGTCGATGTCCCAGGTGCCGTTGACGAGTGCGAAGTCCTGGAACACGACCTTGATGGTGTCGAGGTAGTACTCGGCGGGCATGTCGAGCACCGCGTTGTACTCGTCGTAGAACTCGCGGTGGAAGTCGGCGTTGTCGCCGTCGCCGCGCACCAGGTTCAGGAAGTAGTCGTAGTGCGACTTCAGGTGGCGGTCGGGGTTCATCGCGATGAACCCGCTGTGCTGCAGAAAGCCTGGATAGACCGGACGACCGGCGCCCGGGTAGTTGGTCGGCACGCGGTAGATCACGTTGCTCTCGAACCAGGCGAGGCTCTTGTTCGTTGCGAGGTTGTTGACTGCGGTCGGGCTCTTCCGAGCGTCGATCGGGCCGCCCATCATCGTCATCGTCAGCGGCGTCGACTCGCCGTGCGTGGCCATCAGCGCAACCGCGGCCAGGACCGGCACGGTCGGCTGGCAGACCGAGATCACGTTGACCTCGGGGCCGATGTGGCGGATGAACTCCTGCACGTACGCCACGTAGTCCTTCAGGTGAAACGGGCCGGCCTGCAGCGGCACCATGCGCGCGTCGGTCCAGTCAGTGACGAACACCTTGTGGTCGCGCAGCAGCTCGCGCACGGTCTCGCGCAGCAGGGTCGAGTGGTGGCCGGACAGCGGTGCCACGACGAGGACGATCGGCTGGTCCTTCAACTTCGTCAGCATCGGCAGGTCGTCGGTGAAGCGCTTGAAGCGCAGCAGCCGGCAGAACGGCTTTTCGATGGCGACCTGCTGCTGAACCGCGACGTCGACGTTGTCGACGCGGACAGAATGGATGTTGAACTCGGGCTTCTCGTATTCCTTGGCGAGCCGGTGCATCAGCTCCAGGCCGGCCGACACGCGATGCGCGAGCGGCGTGTGCGTGAATGGCGAGAGCGGATGGTTGTAGAGCTTCGACGAGGCGCTGGCGAATTCCGCAAACGGACTCAGCAGGGCGCGCTGGGACTCATACAACTGGTAAAGCATTCGGCCGCCTTTGACTTGTGATCGCTGCTGCGAGCCGACGACGCTGAGGTCGCCAAAAAGCTTGTGCAACGCAACATTCTAGGTTTTCGGCAAGCAACGTGCCCGCTCGTGCCAAACCCGATGTCGGCAAAGCGAGACGCGCCGTGAAATCGTGGCGCGACGAGTGCCCTGGCGGGCACCGCTGATTCAGACGCGCTAGACGACCTTGGCAATCGCGGCCACGACCGCGTCGATGTTGCGATCGTTCAGCGCGGCGACGCAGATCCGGCCGGAGTCGACGCCGTAGATCCCGAACTCGCTGCGCAGACGATGCATCTGGTCTCGCGTCAAGCCGGAGTAGCTGAACATGCCGCGCTGTCGCGTGATGAAGCTGAAGTCCTGACGGATGCCCGCTTGCGCCAGCTTGTCGCGCAACGCGATGCGCATTTCCTTGATCCGCACGCGCATCTCGGCCAGCTCGCTCTCCCACATCGCGCGCAGCGCCGGCGTGCCGAGCACCATCGTGACGACCTGCGCGCCGTGGGTCGGCGGGTTGGAGTAGTTGGTGCGGATCACGCGCTTCAGCTGGCTCAGCACACGGTCGGCGTCGGCCTTGGTCGTGCAGGCGACGCTGAGCGCGCCGACGCGTTCACCGTACAGCGAGAAGCTCTTCGAGAAGCTGGTCGCGACGAAGAAGTCGAGGCCGGAGTCGATGAACTGGCGGACCACCGCGCCGTCCTCGACGATGCCGTCGCCGAAGCCCTGGTAGGCGAGGTCGAGGAACGGCACCAGGCCGTTCGCCCGGATCGCGTCGATGACCGAAGGCCACTGCTCCGGCGTGAGGTCGTAACCCGTCGGGTTGTGGCAGCACGCATGCAACACGACGATCGTGCCGGGGGCCGCGGCGCGCAGCGCGTCGAGCATCCCCGGCAGGTTGACGCCATGCGCGGCGGCGTCGTAGTACGGGTGGGTGACGACCTGGAAGCCGGCGCCTTCGAACAGGGCACGGTGGTTCTCCCAGCTCGGGTCGCTGATCATGACCCGGGCCGACGGGTTGATGCGCTTCAGAAAGTCGGCGCCGAGCTTCAGCCCGCCGGTGCCTCCGAGGGCTTGCACGGTGGCCACACGGCCGGACTTGCGGATCGGCGTATCGGCGCCAAATACGAGGTCCTGGACCGCGCTGTCATAGGCCGCGATGCCATCGATCGGCAGGTAATTGCGGGCTTTCGGCGATTCCATCATCAGCTCTTCGGCTGCCTTCACGCAGGCCAGCAGCGGGAGCTTGCCGTGCTCGTCGAAATAGACGCCGACGCCGAGGTTGACCTTCGCCGGATTGGGGTCGGCGTTGAACTGATCGTTGAGTCCGAGGATCGGGTCGCGGGGCGCCAGCTCGACGTCGGCGAAGAGGGAGGCCATGGGCTTTCCAGTGAATGAAGTGGGATCGGATTTCCGTTAATCTCGTCGGTTGCCCTTCGTTTTCGCGGGGGCGACGCAACCCAGGAATTTTATCTGCCATGGCCGACCTGTCCGAAGTCGCCGCGCTCGAAGGCGCGGGCGCGCCCGAGGGTGACTTCATCACCTATCCGGATTCGCCGTTCCAGCTGTTCCGGCCGTACTTGCCAGCCGGCGACCAGCCGCAGGCGATCGCCGGGCTGGTCGAGGGCGTTCGCGACGGCCTGAGCTTTCAGACGCTGCTCGGCGTGACCGGCTCGGGCAAGACCTTCACGATGGCCAACGTGATCGCGCAGATCGGTCGGCCCGCCATCGTGTTCGCGCCGAACAAGACGCTCGCGGCCCAGCTCTACAGCGAGTTCCGCGAGTTCTTCCCGAAGAACGCGGTCGAGTATTTCGTCAGCTACTACGACTACTACCAGCCCGAGGCCTACGTGCCGCAGCGCGACCTGTTCATCGAGAAGGACAGCGCGATCAACGAACACATCGAGCAGATGCGGCTGTCGGCGACCAAGAGCGTGCTCGAGCGCCGCGACGTCGTCATCGTCGCGTCGGTCAGCGCGATCTACGGCATCGGCGCGCCGGAGGACTACACCGAGATGCGGATGATCATGCGCACCGGCGACAAGCTCGGCCAGCGCGATGC